>CAYYCI010000067.1:0-11462 GCA_964470215.1 uncultured Planctomycetota bacterium | reverse complement strand
CGTTGCTGTTGTAGTCGAAGACATAGCCGAACGGGGCGATCAGGGCGCCGGCGAATGAGGGCGGGGTGCCCGCGTCGTTCGCCTCGACGACCACGTAGAAGGGCGACTGGTCTTCCGGCGGGAGGTTGGGGTCGTAAAAGACTATGTCCCTGGGAAGCATGGCGTTGCCGATCTGGGTTCCGCCGGCGAGGCTCACCGGGGCAGCGAGGCCGCCGGGGTCGTCGTAGAAATCAGGGTCGCTGCTGAAGTGCCAGGTCGAGCCGCCGGAGGAGCGCCCCATGACCGTCAGGCTAGTGGCGGGAATGAATTCGATGTTGTCGAAGACGGTCGTCGCCAGCCTGCCGCCGGTGTGGCTGGTGACCGCAAGGCCGAGGTAGACCTCGTCGGGCATGTTGGGGGAGGTGTGGTTGGCCCAGTTGGGGCCTACGGAGGTCCACTGCCCGGGCGCGCCGCCTTGGTCCGGCGCGTAGCTGGTGTTGAATGTGTTGCCCGAGCGAGCGAGCATGAGCCAGTAGTTATCGTGTCCGGGCGGGTTGCCGGAGGCGCCCCCCACGTCAGGGGCCGACCCGCCGCCCTTGTTGTCGCGCCACTGCTGGATGACGCCCTGGTCCTGGGTCATGGCGCCAAAGACGTGGACGGAGTTGCCGTCGAGGTCGGCGCGGGCCATGATTCCGCTTTTCTGCCAGCCGTTGACCCCTTCCTCCATGTCGACGATGCGTACCCGGGCGATGAAATCGCCGGAGGTCTTGAGGGGCTGTCCCGGGTTGGCGGGGTCTTCCGGCATTGCGAAGTGGAAGGCATCCCTGTCGTCCCAGATGTCGTCGCCGCCGCCCGTGACCGTGACGGTTCCACCGGCGGCGCTGTGGCTGCCTGGGATATAGGTACGATTCGGCCCCACGACATCCTGGCTCACCCAGCCGTCCGAGGGAGGGGGCGGCGGGGGAGGGGACGGAGCGGTGAAGTCGGTGGGGGCGGCGGTCTTGGCGGCCAGCTGGGCCACCTCGTCGGGGTTGAGCGCGTGGTCCCAGACGGCCACCTCGTCCACGACGCCCATGAACTCGTTGTCCCATCGGCGGCCGATGCGGAACTCGTCGCTGCCCTGCGCAGAGAAATCGTTGTTGGCAACGCGCGCCCGGAGGATGTTGCCGTCCAGGTAAAGCATCTGGGTGTTGGTCGTAGCGTCGTAGGTGTTGACCCAGTGGTGGAAGTCCGTGGTGTCGGTCGCGGCGGCGAGGCCACCGACGTTTATGTCGTCGCCGAAGAAGCCCAAGGCGTACTGGTTGTTGTTGCGGAAGCCCATGTGGAGTTGGTGGTCGTTGCCGCCGGAGGTGCCCTGGCCGATCACCCAGTCCTCGTCATTGGTGTGGCCGCGCTGGGTCCAGAAAGCGATGGTGAAGGACTTGTTATCAATATCAATTCTGTTGGCGCCGCCTGGGACCGTGGCCCAGTCGCCGCTGCCGTCGAGGGCCAGACCGCCGTTGACGGCTCCGGAGGGTGTGTAGGTGGCGTCGCCACTCAGGGTGGCGTTGCGGGCGTTGCCGCTGTCGTCGGCCCCGACGTCCGCCGGGTTGTCGAAGGACCAATAACCCAGCAGGCCCGCGTTGACCGAGGAGGAAAGGAGGACAGCGAGGAAGAAAACGGCAGCGGAGAGGGCGCGTGTCATGACGGAATCTCCTAGTTGCCAGTCTTGCTGGACACGCCTAGAACGGTTTGGAAATAAGCAACTGACGTGCCATTGCGGGCCTCGCCGAACGTTTTTTTTCGATTTTCGTAACTCTTTGGAGTTTGCTCTCTTACAAGCGTGGGTTTCATCCCCCGGCTCCGGCTTTCCTGACGCGCGCCGGGCCTCGTGTTGCGTTTCGTCAACGCCCGTTTTTCGAAAACACGGCTTTTTCGGCCCCAAACCGGCGGTGTTTCTACGGTTAGGGCATGTTGATTTTCGGCAACGCCATGTTGCCAGGAATCAACATGAGAAACGGCTCTGATGAGTGCGCCTGGGTGGGGTGAAAAAGCCTGGGCGTGCCCGCCACCACGCTGGCAAGGCAGGAAGATTCGCCAGTGGCACACCCTTGGTCAGAGAACGATGGCCTCGCGACCGGGGTCGAAGCGGGCGACCTTGTTCTGGCGGTAGGAGAGGATGGCCATGTTGAGCGGCGCCTGGACCTTCGCCGCGATGTCCACCGGGCTGACGGGCCGCTTGCGGCTCTTCACGCACTCGAGGAGGTCGACCCACAGGAGCGAGGTGTTGCCCATGCCGTTCCACTTGATGACGTGGGATGGTTTCTTGGCTCCGTGGGGCAGGACGACGATGCCCTCGCGCTCGAAGGTGATGATGCCGCGGGTGCCGCGGATGATGGTGTCGAAGACCACCCCGCCGCCGCGCGGGTGGCGCAGCGGGACGGCGTTGGAGAGCGAGTTGGCAAGAAGCAGCGAGGGGCCGCCGGGGTAGTCAATGACCATGTTGAACTGGTCGGGGACTTCGCGCAGGCCGTCATACTGGAACTTGCCGCCCCCGCCGAGGACGCGCTCGGGGTAGTCGAGTTCCAGGACCCGGAAGACGGGTGTGAAGGTGTGGACGAGGAGGTCGGTGGCCGGCCCGCCGGCGTAGTCCCAGTAGAGGCGCCACTGGAAGAAGCGCGAGACGCTGAAGGGGACTTTCGGGGCGTCGCCGAGGAATTCCTCCCAGTCGAGGTCCGGCCCCGGTCGGGCCTTGGGGTCGGGGATGCGCATGCGCTCGCCCCAGTCGCCGCGGCGGAAGAACCCCGCCTGGGCGTGGACGACCTTGCCTATGACCCCCTTCTTGACCAGTTCGGCTGCCTGGGCGTGGGCGTTGCCGGCCATATACTGGGTGCCGACCTGGACGATGCGCTTGTGTTTCTCGGCCTCGAGGGCCAGTTGGCGCGCCAGCTGGAACTGCGTCCAGTGGGTCAGCGGTTTCTCGACATAGACGTCCTTTCCCGCGCGGACGGCGTCGATTGCCTGTGGGGCGTGGTGGCGGTCGGGGGTGGCGATACAGACGATATCAACGTCCGGGTCGGCGAGGAGTTCCTTGTGGTGGCGATATTTCTTGTTGACGCCGGTGCGCGTGGCGGCGGCCTCGAGGCGCGGGCGGTAGATGTCGCAGACGGCCACGGGTTGGGCCTGCCCTCGGCTCTTGAGTGCGTTGACGATTGCGATGTGTGCCTGGCACCTTCCGCCCGTGCCGATGAAACCGACGCCTGGGCGGTCGTTTGCCCCCTTGGTGGTCTCGGCGGCGATGGTCAGGAGGGGCCTGGCGGCGGCCAGGCCGGCTGCCCCGGCGATGAAGCCTCTCCGAGCCAGGCCGTTCCCGCGCCTCGTTTCGTTCATGGTCCTGGCCTCCTACCAGCTGCGATGGAAGGGTTCTAGCGGCGAGGGGGCCGGCTGTCAAGTTACGGGCCCTATTACGGTTTGACCCGCGGGCAAGGGGGGCGTATTTAATATGTTTTGCAGAACATCCACTCTGGCGAAAGGAGAAGGACGATGGCAGGAGTGGGATTGTCGCGGCGGGAATTCCTCGGGGGCGCGGCGGCGCTGGCAGGCTGTGCCTTCGTGGGCGAACGGGCGATGGCCGCGGCGGCCGCCAGGCCGAACTCGGTGATCAAGGGAGTCCGCATCGGGACGATCACCTACAGTTTCCGGAGTTTGCGCCTGCGGACGGCCGAGGAGACGCTCGATGCGCTGGTGAAGTGTGGCCTGAGCGAGGTCGAACTGATGGGCGGCCCGATCATGGACTACGTCAACAAGGCCACCAGGGGCAAGAAGTTCGCCTCGAAGGACGCCCAGCGCGAGGCCCAGCTGGCCGCCTGCCGCCAGTTGCGCAAGATGTATAACGATGCCGGGGTGAACATCCACATCCACAAGAACCGTTTCGGGCGCTCGGACGAGGAGATCGAGTTCAACTTCCTGATGGCCAAGGCGCTCGGCTGCACGGGTATCTCCCTCGAGCGCAACGAGGCGATGGCCAGGCGGCTCGCGCCGTTCGCTGAAAAGCACAAGATCTGGGTCGCCTTCCACAACCACACCCGAAACGTCCCCGTCATGGACAAGCGAGACCCGATCCTCGACTACGGGGAGTATATCGGCTACAACTTCGACGTGGGCCACTACGTGGCGGGAACCAGGGGCAAGTCCCCGATCCCCGTCATCGAGAAGTACCACGACCGAATGGTCAGCCTCCACCTGAAGGACCGCACCGCCGACGGAAAGAACCTGCCGTGGGGCCAGGGACAAACGCCCTTGAAGGAAATCCTGTGCCTGATGCGGGACAAGAAATGGACCTTCCCGGCGGATATTGAGCTTGAGTACAGAATTCCCCCGGGCTCGGACGCGATCAAGGAGGTCAAGAGGTGCCTCGAGTTCTGTCGAGAGGCCCTCGCCTGAGGGCGTTGACCGGCGCTCATGGGCAGCCTGGATAGCGGAGCAAGGGAGCCACTCCCACCAGCCTCTACCAAGGATGGGGTAAGCGCGGTTAGTCTGGGAACCTTGGGGGGCTTGTGCCCGAAGTGATAGTGGGCGAAGGGTGTTTTGACCGGTTCGCGGGGTGTTTGCTATAATCCCGTGCTGTCGCGGCTAGGCCGGGCGGAGAACTGGAAAAACCATGGGCAAGAGAACCCCTCGGACCCGAGCGGCCGAACTGCTCGACCAGGCGGCCACGGTGCGCATTGACACCATCGACGAATACTCGATCCCCGTGGCGAATCGCCTTCGGCGCCTGCCGCCCTACCTCTTCGGGCGCCTCAATGCCATCAAGTATCAACTCCGCCGGGCCGGCGCCGACATCATTGACCTGGGGATGGGAAACCCCAACGATGCCACCCCCGAGCCGATCGTCGAGAAGCTCTGCAAGGCCGTCCGCGACCCCAGGAACCACCGCTACTCCGTCTCCACCGGCCTGTTCAACCTCCGCAGGGAAGTCGCCCGCTACTACGAGCGGATGTGGGGGGTGGAACTGGACCCCGAGACCGAGGTTATCGCGACGATTGGCTCGAAGGAGGGCTTCTCCCATATGTGCCTCGCCCTGCTGGGTCCGGGCGACACGGCACTAGTCCCCAGCCCGGCCTTTCCCGTCCACGTCTATGGCGTGGTCCTGGCCGGGGCGAACGTCATCAGCGTCCCGCTGAGCGAGGACCAGGAGGAGTTCCTCGAACACATCATCTACGCCCTCGACCATATCCACCCGCGTCCGAAGGTCCTCATTCTGAATTTCCCCCACAACCCCACGACGATGACGGTGGAGCTGGGCTTCTACGAGGAGGTGGTGGCGATAGCGAAGCGCTACGGCCTTCTGGTGATGAGCGACCTGGCGTATGCGGAGACGACCTTCGAGGGCTACAAGGCGCCCAGTTTCCTCCAGGTCCGCGGGGCCAAGGAAGTCGGCTGCGAGTTCACCACCCTCTCGAAGAACTTCAACATGGCCGGCTGGCGCGTCGGCTTCGCGGCCGGGCACCCCGAGATGATCCGCGCTCTGGCCAAGATCAAGGGCTACTACGACTACGGCATCTTCCAGGCGGTCCAGATCGCCGCGATCATCGCCATGCGACACTGCGCGGAGCATGCCGACGAGCAAGCGAAGGTCTACGAGCGGCGGCGCGACTGCCTGTGTGCAGGACTCGAGCGCCTCGGCTGGCAGGTCAAGAGGCCCAAGGCCACCATGTTCGTCTGGGCGCCTATCCCCGAGCCTTACCGCCAGATGGGCTCGATTGACTTCGCTCTGAAACTGATGCGAGAGGCCGAGGTGGCCGTCGCCCCAGGGCGCGGCTTCGGCGAAAACGGCGAGGGATTCCTCAGGATCGCGCTGGTCGAGAACGAGAACCGCATCCGACAGGCCATCAGGCAAATCCGCCGAGCGCTCCGACAGTGAAAGGGCCGATTGGTGCTCCCTAGCGCGACGGTGCTGCGATGAGAACCTTCAAGGGGGGGGTCCATCCCCACGACTTCAAGGAACTGTCCAAGGACAAGCCAATCGAGCCGTTCCCGGCTCCCCAGACCGTCGTCCTGCCCCTCAGCCAACACATCGGCGTGCCCTGTGTCCCCACCGTCAGGAAGGGCGACCAGGTGCTCAAAGGGCAGATGGTCGGCGAGCCCGACCCCTCACACCCCAAGCGGTTCGTCTCCGCGCCCGTCCACTCGTCGGTCTCCGGCAAGGTCGTTGCCATCGAACCACGGCCACACCCGCTCGGCAAGCCGGCGCCCGCGGTGGTTGTCGAGAACGACGGCCGGGAGGCCGAGGCCGAGCCTTTCGCCCCCGAGGCCGACCCCTTCGACCTCGAGCCGGGCGCCATCCGCGAGCGCATCCAGGCCGCGGGACTGGTCGGGATGGGCGGAGCCGCTTTCCCCACCCACGTCAAACTCACCCCCCCCGCCGACAAGCCCATCGACGCCGTCATCCTCAACGCCGCCGAGTGTGAGCCTTATCTGACCTGTGACTACCGCCTGATCCTCGAGCGCCCGGCCGAACTGGTCGAGGGCCTCCAGATAATCGGCCGGGTCCTCGGCGCGCGAGACCTCTGGATAGGCGTCGAGGCCAACAAGCCCGACGCCTTCGAGGCCCTCCGCCGGGCCGCAAGCGGAACGACTATCCGAGTCGAAATGTGCAAGGTCAAATACCCACAGGGCGCCGAGAAGCAACTGATCTACGCCCTCACCGGCCGCAAGGTCCCCGCCGGCGGCCTCCCCATGGAGGTCGGCGTCGTGGTCCAGAACGTCGCCACCGCACTGGCCATCCGCCAAGCCGTCCGTTTCGGCAGGCCGCTCATCGAGAGGGTCGTCACGGTAACCGGCGACGGCGTCGCCCGCCCGGCAAACTACCTGGTCCGCGTCGGCACCCCCTTCCAGGCCCTCCTCGAGGCCGCGGGAGTCGACCCTTATGCCCGGAAGGTGATCGCCGGCGGCCCGATGATGGGCATCGCGCAAGGCCGACTCGACGTCCCCATCATCAAGGGCACCAGCGGCATCCTCGTCCTCCGCGACGCCGCTCCTGGCCAATGGCGGGCCTGTATCCACTGCGGGCGATGCGTCGAGGTCTGCCCAATGCGACTCGTGCCCAGCGAGATCGGCATCGCCTGTGAATCCGGCGACCTCGAGGCCGTCGCCGCGACCTCGATCCTCGACTGCTTCGAGTGTGGCTGTTGCACCTACGTCTGTCCCGCAAAGAGGCCCATCGTCCACTGGGTCAAGTGGGGCAAGGCCGAACTCGCAAGAAAAAGGGCCGAGCAAAAGGGAGCAAAAGCCGGCTGAGAAAATGCCCAACGACCAACCCGAAGCCTCTGAAGAAACACCTCGGCTGCTAGTCAGCGTCTCGCCACACATCCGCTCCCCCGAGTCCATCCCGCGGATAATGTGGACCGTGTGTGCCACCCTCCTGCCCGCGCTCGGATGGGCGGTCTACGTCTTCGGGCCGAGGACGCTCTGGGTAGTCTTCCTGAGCGTGGTGAGCGCGGTGGTCACCGAGGCTGCCTGCCAGGCCGTCCGAGGCAAGCCGATCACCATCGGCGACGGCAGCGCCGTGCTCACGGGCATTCTCGTGGCCTTCGTCCTGCCGGTCCACTCTCCGTGGTTCGTCCCCGTGGCCGCCTCGGTCTTCGCCATCGCCATAGCCAAACACGCCTTCGGCGGCCTGGGGTGCAACATCTGGAACCCGGCCCTGATGGGGCGGGCGTTCGTCCTCGCGGCCTGGACGGCGCTGGTGACCGTCGGCGGCGGCTGGCCGAGGCCCTTCTGGCACCGCACCACGCCAGGCGAAAAGGTCGAGGCCGTCTCGTCCCCCACCCCACTGACAATCGTCAAGCAGGACATACTCCAAAAGAACAACCAGACGGACGTGGCCGTAGCGGCCTTCAACCGCAAGGCCCGCAAGCACAAGCTCCCCGCCACACACCTCGAGGAGGCCAGGAAGTCGCTGGCCTCGGTGGCCGAGACCCCGCTGGCCCTCAGCCGCCCGGAGGCCGAGGAGTTCGCCCGCGGGGTCCAGCGGCGCGCCGCCGGCCTCGGCGATCTCTTCCTGGGCAGGGTCGGGGGATGCATTGGCGAGGTGAGCGCGCTCGCGCTCCTCGTCGGGGGCCTCGTCCTCATCGCGCTCGGCTATGTCAAGTGGGAAGTGCCCGTCATCTTCATCGCCACCGTCGCCATCCTGAGCCTCCTGTTGCCCGTGGGAGTTCGCGGGGTGGAGTTCGTCCGCGACGAGGGGTCCGGCATCTACCTCGCCCAGGCGGTCACCCACCACTTCCGCTTCCTGAGCCGACCAGTCTTCGAGATTTTCGCCGGCGGCCTCTTCCTCGGCGCATTCTTCATGGCCACCGACATGGTGACCACCCCTGTCACCCGGCGTGGCCTCGTGGTCTTCGCTTTCGGTTGTGGCCTCTTGACGATCCTCATCCGGCGCTTCGGGGGCTATCCCGAGGGGGTCTGCTACGCCATCTTGCTGATGAACACCGCAACCCCCCTCATAGACCGCCACACCAGGCCTCGGGTGTTCGGGAGGAGGTCGAAAAAATGACCGACACAGTGCGTTTCCCTCTTGTCCTGAGCATCATCTCGTTGTGTTCGGCTTTCGGGCTCGCGGTAACCTACTCGCTCACCCGCGACGAAATCCGCCGACAGGAACAACTGAAGAAAAACCAGGGGCTTGCCGCGGTCTTCGGAGTCCAGCTGCCCCCAGACCAACCCAACCCGCCCTGGCAGCCCATCGGGGCATCCGCCCAGAACCCGCCCGTCTTCCGCTTCACCGACCCCGAGACCGGCCGCCGCCTCTACGCCGCCGAAGGCGCAGGACAGGGCTACTCGAGCAAAATACGCGTCGTCGTCGCCGTGGACCAGACAGTCGAGACCGACCCCGACAACGCCAGGGTGAAAGCCATGAGGGTCGTCTCCCAACTCGAGACCCCCGGCTTCGGCACCCGATGCACCGAGCCAGAGTTCCAGGCACAGTTCGAGAACCTCGTCTTCAAGTACCTCAAACTCGTCAAGGGCTCGGAGTATCGCGACCCCAAGAGCGACAAGGACGGCACCCAGCCCGTCGCTGCCATCACAGGCGCCACCATCACCTCCAACGCCTGTGTGCGCGCGGTCAGCGAGGCCGTCCTCCGCATCCAGGACGCCCTCGAGGAAGCAACCGCGGCCGGGAAAAAGTGATGGACGAGCCCCAGCTCCGCCACGCCGTCGAGGCCCTCCTTTTCGCCTCTGACGAGCCGCTCAGCGAGCGCCGCGTCCGCGACATCCTCGGCCTCCGCGACGTGCGCGCGGCCAGGCGCATCCTCCAGGACCTCAAGGAAGAATACGCCCAGGCCGGCCGCGGCATCCAGGTCGAGGAGGTCGCCGGCGGCTACCGCATGGTCTCCAACCCCCAATTCGCACCACAGGTCGAACAACTCCGCCACTCGCAGCGCCAAAGCCGACTCTCCCAGGCCGCCCTCGAGACCCTCGCAATCATCGCATACAAGCAACCCATCCACCGAGCCGAAATCGAGGCCATCCGAGGCGTCCAGGTGGACGCCATCCTCCGCTCCCTCCAGGAACGCGGCCTGATACGCGTCGTCGGCCGGGCCGAAATCCTCGGCAGACCATTCCTCTACGGCACAACCCGCCGCTTCCTCGAGGCATTCGGCCTGAAGTCCCTCGACGACCTCCCGAAGGTCGAAGAACTCCGAATGCCATGACCACCGCAAGCCTCAGCCACAACCCCAGAGTCCTCTCGTCCCCCGCCGCCCCCGTCTGCGGCGAGGTCGAGCGCTACACCGCCCACGATGTCCCCCTCGGCGAGTGGTTCATAAAACTCCTCGACGTCCCCGACCCCGACGTCTCCCGCCTCGGCGGCCTGCTAGTGGATAACGGCGGCGGCCTCGAGGTCGAGAGCCAGGCCGAGGGACGTGCCGAGGTCGTCCTCTGCCTCCCGGAAGCCTTCCGCGATCGATTCACCGCCCAAGTCCTCGACAATGCCTCCCCCTCCGTCGCCAAGGCCATAAGCTCCACCCTCGACGCATACCGACGAAGCACCTTCCGCCTCGACTGCCGCGCAACCCCCCTCGAGGTCGGCAAGCGCACCCTCATCATGGGCGTCGTCAACGTCACCCCGGACTCGTTCTCCGACGGCGGCGAGCTCCTCGACCCCGAGGCCGCCGTCGCCCACGCCCAGCGACTCGTCGAGGAAGGAGCCGACATCCTCGACATCGGCGGAGAGTCCACCCGCCCGGGCGCCCAGCCCGTGAGCGTCAACACGGAACTCGAGCGGGTCATCCCTGTCATCGAGGCACTCGCCTCGCACGTCAACGTCCCCATCTCCATAGACACCTCGAAGGCCCGCGTCGCCGAGCGCGCCCTTGAAGCCGGAGCCAGCATCATCAACGACGTCACAGCCCTCCGCGGCGACCCCGCGATGCGCGCCGTTGCCGCCCACAGCGGCGTGCCCGTCGTCCTCATGCACATGAAGGGCACCCCCCGCACCATGCAGCGAAACCCAACCTACGCCGACCTCATGGGCGAGATCGTCGGCCACCTCCGAGCCTCGATGACCATGGCCGTTCGGGCCGGAGTGAGCGAAGAACAGATCATCGTGGACCCCGGCATCGGCTTCGGCAAGACCCTGGGCCACAACCTCGAGATAATGCGGCGCCTGGGCGAACTCCGGAGCCTCGGCCGCCCCATCCTCCTCGGCACATCGCGGAAGTCCATGATCGGCGCCATCCTCGACGTTCCCCCGCCCCAGCGCCTCTTCGGCACCGCCGCCACACTGGCATTCGGCATCCAGCGCGGAGCACACATCCTCCGCGTCCACGACGTCCGCCCAGCCGTCCACGTCGCCCGCATGACCGACGCCATGCTCCCCCGCCCCTCGCGTTCATAACCGTAGAGAGCACAGAGAACGCTGAGCGGCCGCCGAGAGCGTAAGCCTCTCAGTAGGGTGCATTCCTCGCTCCCGCCTCGCGGCAGCGTTGCCCGCGTCCGGCGGCTGGTGAATTCATGCTGTAAAGTTTTTTGCGTAATTTTCCGGCTCGAGGTTCCCTGACGTGGGGTTGAGGGCTGGTGGCGGTGGTTCCGGGAGTTGAGAGAGGGGCTGTCCTCGCGTAGAAAGAGTTGTCGTGGTTTGGGGAGGGAGAACTCTTTGCAGGAGGACAGCCAATGGGGCTCGGCAATTGGACCCTAACTGGCCACGACGGTGCATTTCAAGCGCAAGTGTGGAGTTTCGTCGCCGGGAGGCTATCGAGAGCGACAGGTCGCTCGAGGGCTTCATGCCCGCGGAGTGGTCGGGGAGGCTGAGGGCACGAAGCTCCCTCTGGACCTGATCATCAGCGGGGGCGACGCCGGTCGAGGGTCTTGCACAGATAGTAGCGCTCGAAGAGGACAATAACCTTCACCCCCTGCGGCGGCGTGAGGCCCTCGATGAGTTCGGCGGCCAGCTGGGCGGTGTTGCGAAAAGGGATGCCCGGTGCCTTGGCGTGATCCTTGTT
>CAYYCI010000066.1:226-11477 GCA_964470215.1 uncultured Planctomycetota bacterium | reverse complement strand
CCATGAGGCGGGCGAGCCTCTCCTTGAAGTCCACCTTCATCTCGACGACGCGCGAGCGTGGGATGACGATGTCGCCGTATGGGACTCGCACGACGACCTGGTCGTCGCGAATCTCGAGGATTTCGATCTTCTTGCCGCTCAGTTCGATTCTTTCCGGGAGGGCAACGGAGTCGGCGAGGGCCGCGGCGGTCAATACTGGGAGCAGGAACGCGCACAGGGCTCGCATCTTTGGCTCCTCCTCGAGGCCTCGAGCCTCTCCCCCTGATGATAAAGCCCTGGGGGCGGGGAAGCAAGCGGTTTTCGACCCTGGATTGTAATTCTTTGTCACGCTCCCTCCAGGCTGGCGATGACCTCGCCGGCGACGTAGAAAGAGCCCGTGAGACAAACCAGGTCGTCGGAAGCGGCCCTCCGGCGCGCGAGCGCGAGGGCCTGGCGGGGGTCGGGAGAGGCGACGGTTTCGACGGGGGCGATGGCGCGGGCCTGGCGGGCCAGTTCTTCGGGCTCGGCGGCCCTGGGGCTCTGGCTCCTGGTCGTCACGATCAGCGAGGCCCGCGGCACGAGTTCGCGCAATATTCCGACAATGTCCTTGTCTGCCGAAATCCCGACCACCAGGAGCAATCGCTTGAATGAGAAGTTCCTGTCGAGGGTGTCGAGGAGCGCTCGGATGGAGGCCACGTTGTGAGCCGCATCCACGACGACCGTGGGCCGCTGGGCCACGACCTCGATCCTGGCTCTCCATCGCACGGCCTGAAGGCCGTCGCGGACGGCCCTGGCGGTCAGCCGCCTGCCCGTGCGTTCACAGGCTATCTCGGCGAGCGCCACGGCGGTGGCGGCATTCTGGCGTTGATGGTAACCGGCCAGCGGGACCTTCAGGCGGCGATAGGTGCGCCGCGTCGTGGCCACCAGGAAGTTTGTCCTGCCGTCTCTCAGGGCAACGTTCCGGCCCACCACCACCAGGGGTGCTCCCACCTCGTTGGCCTTCGCCTCGATGGCGGCGAGTGCCTCGGGTTCCTGGGGCGCCACGACCGCGGGCACGTCCTTCTTGAGAATGCCGGCCTTCTCGCCCGCAATTTCGGCGAGGGTGTGGCCCAGTTTGTCGGTGTGGTCGAAGCTGATGTGGGTGATCCCGCAGACGATGGGCGCGAGGACATTCGTGGCGTCGAGTCGGCCGCCGAGGCCCACCTCGAAGACCGCGTAGTCCACGCCGTGGGCCAGGAACTCGAGAAAGGCCGCGGCGGTGAAAATCTCGAAGAACGTGGGGGTGTACTTCGCGCTGGTCTTCAGGCTGTCCTGGAGGTAGGGATACATGGTGTTGATGTGGTCGGTCAGCCGCGGCTCGGCTATCCACTGGCCGTCGACCATGATGCGCTCGCGGACGTGGAGGACGTGGGGCGAGGTGTAGAGACCGACTGAGGCGCGGGCGGCTTGCAGGATCGAGGCGACCATTGCAGCCGTCGAGCCTTTGCCCTTCGTGCCCGCGATGTGGATCGCCCTCAACTTCAGTTGGGGGTTACCGAGGAACTCCAGGAGTTGGTTCATCCGCGCGAGGCCGAAGACCGAGGTCGCGCGATCGCGCCGCTTGGCCATGCGTTCGTAGTCGGTGAAGTGGTAGAGGTAGCCGAGAGCCTCGTCACAGGACTTGAACGGCCCGTCGCCTGGCATTGCCGGTGGTGACCCCGGGACGATATGAATATGGCCCGCGACCGCCAGGGTCCACAGGCCGGGTTACCGACTAGGCACGACAGTTGGCATTCTACCGCGCCTGCTTCGGAGAGTCAACGCGTTCGCGCGCCCAGGGCCGTGTCCTGCCTCGGTGGTTTGACTTGGCTCGGGGCGCGGATATAATCCCGGCGGAGGGCAAGGAGCGGTGGGCGAGCCGGTGCGGGCCACAGTCGTCTTCCGGGGTATGGTCCAGGGGGTGGGCTTCCGCTTCACCACCAGGAGCATCGCTTCGGGATACGCGGTGAGCGGTTATGTGGAGAACGAGCCGGACGGCTCGGTCGAGCTGGTGGCCGAGGGGCAGCGCGAGGAGGTCGAGGCCTTCGTCGAGGCGGTCAGCCGCCAGATGGGCCGCTACATCGGCGAGCGCCACATCGAGTGGGGATCGGCTCTCGGCGAATTCGACGGCTTCTCGATCCGCTTCGCCTGGTGAGGCGAGACGATAAGGACCCCCGCAGTTGCTCTATTGCACGTTCGGCGACATCCACGGCAACCTCGAGGCCCTCGAGGCGGTCCTCGAGGATGCGCGTAAACAAAAGGCCGATGCCTACGTGTGCCTGGGCGACATCGTTGGCTATGGGGCCAATCCCTCCGAGTGCATCGCGGCGGTCCGCGAGGTTACCGATAAGACCGTCGCAGGCAACCATGACTGGGCCGCAGTGG
This sequence comes from uncultured Planctomycetota bacterium, assembly GCA_964470215.1. GTDB lineage: Bacteria > Planctomycetota > PUPC01 > DSUN01 > DSUN01 > CAYYCI01. The sequence goes on along the minus strand of CAYYCI010000066.1, from coordinate 9,095 downwards.
GGCGCACCGATATCGAGTATTTCAACCTCTTCGCCCGCGAGGCGGTCCTCTGGACGCAGGCCCGTCTGAGCGAGGACGAGAAGGGGTTCCTGACCCGCCTGCCGCTGACGCTCGAGGTTGACCGCTTCACGGCGGTCCACTCGACCCCACACCGCCCGGAACTCTTCGGCTACATCGAAAACGCGATGGCGGCCAGGCTCTCGTTCCAGGCCCTGAGCTTGCCCCTGGCTTTCGTCGGCCACTCCCACGTCCCCGTGACGTTTTTCTACGAGGAGGAGGGCGAGGAGATCTGGTACACCCAGGAGCCTGAGATTCCGCTAGGGGATTTCTCGAAGACCATAGTCAACGTGGGAAGCGTCGGCCAACCTCGCGACGACGACCCTCGCGCGGCCTACGCCCTCTACGACACCGAAAAGCAGGTGGTGACGATCCGCCGGGTCGAGTACGACATCGAGGCGGCGAAGGAGAAGATTCTCGCCGCCGGCCTCCCCGAGGTTCTCGCCGCACGGTTGCTGATCGGCCGCTAGCCACGACATCCCGCCCTGCACACGGCAGGGCCTACCCGGAGGCCGAGGTGCCGCCAGGTGCCGGGACAGGGAAGACCGAGCCGGCTCGTCAGATCCAGGCCAGCCAGGACGCTGCGCTAAGACTACGCCCGCGAGCGAAGGTGGCACTCCTGACCGAAGGCCCTTATGTCTTAGCGGAGTTGGCCTGAAGGAGGCCCCCCGAGTTGGTGGTTATCCGGACCCGTCGGACCGGTCCGACCAGTCAGACGGGTCCGACAGGTCTGAGCCCGGGCTCTCTCAGGGCTTCTGGACGCACGAGCACGGGATGGTGCCGCAACACGGACAGCCCTTGCCGTACTTCTTCGTCACGGCCGCCTCCGCGTCTATCCCGGCCAGGTTGGCCAGGGTGGTCAGCCAGGCGAAGGCGTCGGCAAACTCGTTCTCGATGTCGGCCTTGGTCCCGGAACGCAGCGCCGTGGACAGCTCGCCGACCTCCTCGATGAACCACATGAACGTCCCGCCAAGCCCCCGACGGCTGTCGTGTTCGAGGTAGAGGTCGGCCATCAGTTTCTGGAACTCGCCTATCGTCATCTTGCTTGCCTCGTCCTTTCAGTTGGCGTGGCCAGGCTGACCAGGTAGGCCAACGCCAGGTTCAGGAAAAGCCTGGGATCAACCCATTGCGGAACAGGAGATCCCCGCGGACCAGCGGGTTGACCTCCGGCCAGAGTTGCGCAACAGCCATCCCCACAAACATCCCCACTGCGGCGCCCCAGCGGTTGGTCCTCCACGAGAGCAGCCCAAGGCACACCACCGGCGCCACCACCAGAAGCGGCAACGACGGCAGCGGAAGCACGGCCTGCGACCTCCTCTGGCGCGGAGATGCACAATATCCCGAATCGGCTGCAACTGTCAAGGCGCGATCAGAACCAACGAGGCGCGGCGAGCGCGAATTGACCGATGGGCGCCGCGGGCTTATAATTTGAGCGGCACCTGGGGATGGGCGGGATGACGGACAGCCAAAGTGGACCAGGACGACCCCGAGGCGGGCCGACTGGCTCGTGAACTTTCCGAGCTGCGGACCCGCCTCGAGAAACAACAGAAGGAACTCGACCGCTTTCGCTCGCTCGTGGCCCTCTACCAGCCGGTCGCCGAGGGCGCAGCGGACTACATATTCGTCGTCGGGCCGGATTTTCGAGTCCGCTACACTAGCCCCTACGCGGCTGCGAGCGTCAACCTGCCGCCCCACGAGGTGATCGGCAAACACGTCCGCGACCTCTTCCCACCGCAAAGTTGCCAGATAATCGAGGATGGCCTCAGAACCGTCTTCGCTTCCGGGGAGGTTCTCTCGCGCGAGGAAGAGATCGAGCTCCTGGGTAAGCGGCTGTGCCTCCACACCCACCTGACCCCCATCCGCGACGAGTCTGGGCAGGTGAGTGTGGTGCTGGGGATGTGTCGCGACATAGCCGCGCGGCGGCGAGCCGAACAGGCCCTCCGCGCCTCGGTTGCGAGCTATCGTGCCATTTTCAACTCGGTCTCCGACGCCATATTCGTCCACGACCCCGACACGGCGCTGATCCTCGACGTCAACGAACGAGTGCGCGACCTCTACGGCTACGAGCCCGAGGAACTCAAGGGCCGCCCCGCCGGCATCCTGAGCACAGGCGAGCACCCATACGACCAGGACCACGCGGTGCAACTCGTCCGACAGGCCGCTGCCGGCGAGCCGCAACTCTTCGAGTGGAAGGCACGCAGGAAAGATGGCCGAGCCATCTGGGTCGAGGTGGCCTTGAGACCCGTCGTCCTCAACGATCAGCCGCGGGTGTTGGCCGTCGTCCGCGACGTCACCGAACGCAAGCGGACGGAGGAGGCCCTCCGAGTCTCCGAACAGCGCTACCGCGCCACACTCGAAAGTCTGCCCGTGGCCGTCCATGTTATCAATCGAGGGCTCAGGATCATCCTCTTCAACAAGACGTTCAGAAATTGGTGCGAGCGGTTGGGTCTTTCCCTCGAGGCCGACGGCCGCGTGGTCATGGAGAGTCTCCCCTTCTTGCCCGAAAGGGTGCGCGAGGAATACGAGCGGGTCTTCGCCAGCGGCGAAACACTCACCACCGAAGAAAGAACCCGCATCGGCGAACACGAATACATCACGCTGACAACCAAGGTGCCGATAGAAGAAGCAGGGGAGGTTGTCGGCGTCATCACCATCGTCCAAGACATAACCGGCGAGCGCCGCCTCCAGGAGGAGATGCTCAAGGCCCAGAGGCTCGAGGCCCTTAACCTGGTGGCAGGAAGCATTGCCCACGATTTCAATAACCTCCTGACCGGGGTGCTTACGAACCTCCAGGCCGCAGAGCAGCAATCGGGCGAGCCGGTCAAAGGCCTCGTTGGGGAAGCGCTGACGGCAGCGCGCAGGGCATGCAGCCTCGTTCGACGTCTCCTGCCTTTCTCGAAGGGCTGGACGCTCGAGCGGGAGAACGTCCGCCTCGAGCCGCTCCTGAGCGAGACGGCACAAGTCGCCCTCGCCGGCTCCCAGACCCGCTTCAACTGTCGCTTTCCCGACGACCTATGGCCCGTCTTCGTCGACCCCGACCACCTGGGCCAGGTCTTCCAGAACCTCCTGATCAACGCTCGCCAGGCCATGGGAGGCAGCGGCACGGTCGAGGTGGTCGGCCGCAACGTCCAGGTGGTCGAGGGTGCGCCGTTGCCAATTCCCGCAGGTCCCTACGTCCGCCTCGAGGTCCGCGACCACGGGGTGGGAATTCCCCCAGGGAATCTCCCGCGCGTCTTCGACCACTTCTTCACCACCCGCGAGGGCGGCACGGGCCTCGGGCTCGCCGGCGCCTACCAGATCGTCAAGAAACATGGTGGTCACATCGAGGTCGAAAGCGAGGTAGGGGTCGGCACGACGTTTCGGCTCTACCTTCCCGCCGCCCCCGAGGCCGCAACCAGGGAAGACCCCGAGCGCTACAGCCGACCGCGCGTCCTGTTGATGGACGACGAGGAAGTGATCCGCCGCGGCGCGAAACGCCTCCTGGAGGGCGAGAACTACGAGGTGGCGTGTGCAGGCGATGGCGCCGAAGCCCTCGAGATATTCCAGAAGGCAAACCAGGAAGGACGCCCCTTCGACCTCGCAATCCTCGATGCCACCGTCCCGCAGGGGATCAGTGGCCCCGAGTGCCTGGAGAGGCTGCGCGAACTCGACCCCCAGGTCAGGGCTGTCTTGTGCACGGGGCACGTCGAGGCCAGCGAGACCGAGGAATGGGAAACGCTGGGCTTCAACGCGCTCTTGCGCAAGCCCTTCTCCCTCGAGGACCTCACCGAGGCCATCGCCCGGGCTCTGGCGCCCTGAGGCGCGCCTTGCACAAGCGCCCCAGTTGTGGAAAATCTTCCCACGAGCCACCCAGGACAACCAAGAGGTTCATCCTTGAGCGAGCCGACGACGGCCCCTCGCAACATTACGAAGGCAGACATCTACGAACTGCCGGGCGAGCCGCCCATGGTGGTCAAGGACTACTCGCGCCGCGGCCTCCTGGTGCGCCTCTACGGCAGGTTTTGCCTCCACAACGAGGAGAAGGCCCTGCGCCGCCTGGCCGGGGTGGAAGGGGTGCCGGAGTTCTGTGGCCGGCTCGGACCCCACTCGCTGGCCATGGAGCGAATCGAGGGCGAGAACCTGGCAGCACTGCGGCGGAGCGGCCGGCGCGAGGCCATCGGCCCGGAGTTCCTCGACAGGCTCGGGGCCCTCTTCCTCGCCCTCGAGGAGCGCGGGGTTTTCCACGCCGACCCCCACATGCGAAACATCCTGCGCGACGCGCAGGGCAGGCCCTGGCTGGTTGATTTCTCGTTTTGTTATTTCCGGGGCGCTGTGCCGCTCCTCGACCGCTGGCTCGTGCGCAACCTCCAGACCCTGCGCGAGCGCCAACTGGCGAAGGTCGCGCGGACCTTCCTTGGCGTCGGTTCTGAGGACGAGGTGCCGATCGGCCTTTTCTTTCGCACGATGCTGGGCCTCGGCAGGCTCAGGCGAAGGCTCCAGCGCGCCCTGCGCCACATCTTCAAGACCAGGAGGAAATGAGTGGGCGTCATAGAGAAACTTCGCAAGCGACCAATCGAGGGACTGAAAGTAGTTGCTACGTGGGGCGCAGCCCTGGCCTTCGCCCTGCTGGCCACGCCGACCAGGGCCTCGCTGGCCATCGGCCTGCCCATCGTGGCCCTCGGCCTGGCGGTGCGGGCCTGGGCGGCCGGCCATCTCCAGCGCAACGAGCGACTGGCCACCTCGGGGCCGTACGCTTACCTGCGCGACCCGCTCTATCTCGGCCGCCTCTTCCTGATCGTCGGCTTCGGTGTGGTCGGCCACAACTGGATTTGCTACGGCCTGACCGCGCTGGCGCTCGGAGTTTTCTTCCTGAACTACATGCCCCGGAAACTGCGGAAAGAGACCCAGCGCCTCCAGCGGGTTTTCGGCCCTCCATACGTCCGGTACCGCCGGCAGGTCCGCAGCCTGATCCCGCGCCTGACCCCGTATCCCGAACGCTCACCAAAACGGTGGGAGTGGCGGCTCTACTGGCGGGTGAACCGCGAGCCGCTACTTTGCCTGGCAGTCGCCGCCCTGGTCGCTCTGATGCTCGTCAAGCCGTGGCTCGGCCTGTGAGCCGGGTCCCAGGTGTCTCAGGCGGCAGAGCGCGAGTTTGTGGACCCGCCCGATGAGTTCCACACGCAAGTGATTGAGATTGCAGTAGGCCTTGAAGCGCTCTGCCGCGCGGCGCGAGACCACCACCACTGTGCCCGGGTCGGTTAGCGGCTGCTCGAGCATCCCGCTGCGCTCGAAGACCTTCCCCTTGCCCGAAACCCGAATCCGCCCGACCGGCGACCGCAGGTAAAGGCGAAGGCCGTAGAACGGTGTCGAGCCGACGAAGACGATCTGGTCGGGTTCCCCTCCTGCTGCCACCCGGATACGGCGCGCCAGGACGCGCGAGTCCTCGGCCGCGCGCAGGCCCTTGTGGGCGTAACGCAACGACAGTTCGCCATAGAGTGCCCCGGCCCCCTTCACCCCGACCAGGGCGGTTACCCACACGAAGAGGAGCGCACGCGCGAGCCGACCTCGGAGCGCGCGCTCGCCCAACCGCATGCCGCCAAGGAGCGCCAACGGGACAAAAAGCGGCAGGACGTAGAGCGGGAGCCTCGAGGGCACGACCGCAAAAACCGCGAGCGGCAACGCGAACCACACCAGGGCGAATGCCTTCGCGTCGTCGCCGGGCAGGGGCCGTCTGCGCCACGCCCTGGCGACCACTCGCGCAGCGCAGGGAATCCCGCGCAGGAGAGCCATTGTCCAGGGGAGAGTGCCGGCGAGCATGAACGGCAGGTAAACGCGAAACGCATCATACCATCGCGGATTGCGGCGATGTTCGCCGGCCAGGCGGCGTGCCACCTCGTGGCTGAGCCAGTAACTGAGCCTTTCCGGTTCCTCGACCGCCAGAAGCGCGAACCACCACAGCCCGACCGCGAGGAACAGGAGAACGCCAATCGGGTGGAACAGGCTGCGGGGCCTCACCTCTCCCCTGCGCCAGACGGCGAAGACGACGACAGGCAGCAGAGGGAGCAGTCCTGGTGGGCCTTTCGTCATGAAGGCCAGACCGAACGCCAACCACATCACGACGACCGGCCACCGTCGGCCCCCGCCCCACCACCAGGCCACGAAGCCCCAGACGGCCAGGGTCTCCCAGAGGGTCAGGAGGGTGTCGGTGGTGATGGCGTTTGCTGAAACGTAGGTCGCGCCGAACGTGGCGTAAATGAGCGCCGGGAGCCAGGGGCAGGCAGGACAGAGACGGCGAGCGAGCGCATAGACCATAAGGGTGGTGGCGACGAAGGCGAGGGCATCAGGGAGGCGAGCAGCCCATTCGTTCCTCCCCAGGAGCCTCACCGAGGCGGCGATGGCCCAGTAGGTCAGGGGCGGCTTGCTCAGATGCTCCTCGCCCAGGAGCCTGGGATGGAGCCAATCGCCCGAACCGAGCATCTCGAGGGCGACGGCTGTGTAGCGGCCCTCGTCAGGCTCCCAGAGGCCGCGCGAGCCCTGGAAGACCAGCGCGTAGCCGAAAAGCCCGACGACGATCAGTGCATTCCGGGTCTTGCGAGACAAGTCCATAGTTACCAATACTGCGACCGCGTGTGCCGCGTCAGGTGCTCTCAACGCCGGGGAGAGAGCGCGCTCTTCAGTCTCCCCCGAACCAGGTCGGCCCAGGAATAGACGAAATAACTCTTCGCCGGGCTGCTGTGGCAGACGAGCAACCCGTCGGGGAACCCTTCGCCAATGGGCGCGGAGGTAACCTCCAGGGCGTCACTACGCACCGCCTCGACGGGGTGGAGGGTGACCAGGAATCGGTTATCGCCCTCGCGAGCATAGACTTTCAGGGTGTTGTCGCCCTGGCTTCCCACGACGATGTATCCTGAGCCGTCAGGCCTCTGGTAGATGGCGATGCCCTCGCGGTCGCCGCTGATCCCGTCGCCGGTGGCGAATGCCGCCACCGGCTCGCCCGGCGCGTCCGGCTCGGCCCGGAACTTCAGCACAGCATAACTCTCGTCGGCCACATAGAGGAAGCCGAGCGCGTCGTCGGCCGCCATTGCCTCGGCCATTGACCTGACGGCCCCCTGGCCGAACTTGCGAACCACCTTGCCTGTCAGGCGCCCGGAGCCATCGTCGAGGAGTTGGACCTGGGTGAGCGGCCCGCGGCCCCGCGGGCTGACAAACGCGAAGAGCGCCCCATCCGACGGGCGGCGGAAGAGCGCCATGCCGTGGCTGCGGCCCTGCACCCCGGTCGGGATGCCCTTCTGCGACGTCACGTCCCGCAGCCGCAGGGCCTCGGGGTCTATGGCGAAAGCCTTCAGTTCGCTGCTATTCTCCTCGAGAACTACACACAGACTCACGGCCTTCCCGCCGAGCGTGAATCCCCGGCGAACGTCCAGGGCGGTCGGGCGATTGAGCGAGAGGAACTGAACGACGCGCCCGGTGAGGTCATAAACGTAGATGCCGGCGTGGTCGCCCTCCTTGTCGTTGCCCATGATGAGACTGCGGGTCGGCTCGCGCGGGTGGACCCAGACGGCGCAATCGTCGGCGTCGGCCTGGACGCTCGGCAGACGAAGCCTCGGATGTATCTCCTCCTCGGCCGCAGGCTCGTGCCAGAGGGTCACCACGGAGACCACGGCCAGAGAGGCCAGGACCACGATCAGGGACCCGATCCAGACGTTACTTTTCTTCCTTGCCATTTCCAGTCTCCGAGCGGGCTCCCCCGACACCCGACCTCGAGGTTCGCATTCGCTGGCAGGCGAACAACAAGAGGGCGAAGAAGAGCACCAAGTCGCTTGCCACTAGCGACGAGAGCGCCTTGCCTGCCTTCAGCCCCGTCAGGAACATCAGGACGAGCGAGAGGACGAAAAGCCGCTTGGCAACAGCCGCCCTGCGCGATCCCTCGCTCCGACCGACGGCGGCGAGCGCCACCGCATACGAAACCACCAACACCCCGTGGTGGGTGTGGAGCGAGACGGGGCTGAAGAAGAGCATGGCCAGCGGAGCCAGCGCGAAGCCCGCCTGGTTCCCGGACCCACAGAACAACCACAGGCCTAAAAACCCCACGAGGAACACCGTTCGCAGGACGTTCGAGATATCCAGGAGGCGGTGGGCCGGGACATCAGCGAAATTCGTCCGGCCACCCCACGGCAATGGCTCGGAGTGTTTGGCGTTCAAGAAGCGAAAAAGGGCGGCCGTCAACGACTGGTTCACCCCGCGATAGGGCCGGGTGATGAAGGCCGTCGGACCCTCGCGTGCCAGAGGACGCGCTACCACCTCGTACCACGAGCGGTGGCGCGAGTAGTTGCCCTCGACGCCCCAGACGGCCGTGCCGAGCCCTGCGACCAGCACCACCCCCGCAGCGCCCATCGAGACCAGAGCCATCCAGCGCCGCCTGGCCAACAGGTAGAAGCCGAAGGCTCCCGGAGCGAGTTTCAGCGCGGCGGCGACGCCCAACAAGGCGCCAGCCGCCGCGTTGCGTCCGCGCCCGCCCCGCGAGAACAGGTAGAAAGCACCAGCCACGGGCAGGACGACCAGCATGTCGCTCTCGCAGCGCGCGATCGCCGCAAGGCAAAACGGACCGGCCAAGAAGAACAGCAATACCGCTCGCCCCAGGGGGTCGCTCGTTCCCCCTGCCGCTCGGACACATAGCCACGTCGCCCAGATGGCGAAGGCCATCGAGAGCGCGACGAAGAAGGCGGCGCCGAGCGGCGTCGGCAACAGGCCGAAAGGCGCGAACGCGATGGCGAAGAAAGGAGGATAGGCGCGAATGTGAGAAATCGTGCGGTAGTGGTCCTTCCCCTCGACT
>CAYYCI010000066.1:0-216 GCA_964470215.1 uncultured Planctomycetota bacterium | reverse complement strand
CTTGGACGATTCGCCTGAAGCCCCTGAACTCCGAACTCCGACGCGGGTTCGCAGCCCGCATCACGGCGTTGACAGCGAAGGCCACCAGGATGGCCACCGCGAGGGCCTGGAAGGGGCGTTTCCTGGCCAGATTGCCCAGGCCAGCGTCGAGACGTTCCAGGAACGGTTGGGAAGGGGCCTCAGGCGGTCGGGGCTGCGAATTCGCCATCTTCGGCA
>CAYYCI010000065.1:0-11547 GCA_964470215.1 uncultured Planctomycetota bacterium | reverse complement strand
GGCGGCCATGCGGTCGAGGTTGGGCGTGCGGATGTTCGGCGAGCCGAAGCAGCCGACGTCCTGGTAGCCCTGGTCGTCGGTGAAGATTACGACGAAGTTCGGCTTCTCCGGGCGCTTCGCCGCCGCGAGCCCCCGCAGGGGCAAGGCCGCCACCGCGCCGCCAGCCACACTGGCCAGGAATTCGCGCCGCGTTCGCTCAAGGGCCATTGCTGCTCTCCTTCCACCAGGTAGTCATCTGGGCTCCGCTGCCCGCTGTTCCACACAACAGATGTCCCAGGGTCCCAAGTCCAGTTCCACCTCGGCGGGCAACGCCGTGTGTTTGGCCAGGGTCGTCTGGCCCTCGGGGTCCAGGCGTGTGAGCACGAAGGCGTCGGCCTTCATGCCGTGTGGTTCGGCCCGCAGGCGGACCCGGAGCCTCTCGCCAGAGAGGTTGGCCACGGCGTAGCAGATGTTCCCGTCGGCCGACCGCCAGGTGGTGGCCTGGACCGCGGGCATGGCCACGGGCCAGGGTTGCCTGCGCCGGAACTTCCGCCCCTTCAGGTCGATCTCCGGCGAGCCGGTGATCCTGGGCGGGTGGAGCATGCGACCGAGCAGGAGGTAGTCGTGGCAGCGCTCCACCAGCCGGGCGGCGTCGCGCAGGGCCACCAATTCTGGCGAGGGCTTGGCCTCGTCCAGGACGAAGGGCGGGTGGTTGATCCGCACTCCCAGTTGCATGCCGAAGATGAAGGCGCGCCCCAGGCCCATCCTCACGTCGCCCACCGGGCTGAAGCCCTGGTCGATGAATCCCGCGTAGTTGAGTTGATACTCGTGGTAGAGATAGATGAACAGCGGGACGGCGAAGGCGCCCGGCCCCCTGGCGGGCCAGCGGGTGCCGGTGAATGCCCGGCCGTGGACGATGTCGAGCCACGGGATGTATGCCTCGCAAGGTTCCTCGACCCCGATGAAGCACTCCGGCTGCCTGGCCCTCGCGCGGCTCCGGACGCTCTGGAGAAACTCGCGCGTGGCCTCATACTGCCAGCGGCCGGAGCCGGGCGGGTGGCCGTGGGCCGTCGAGTAGCAGTCGGCCGCTCCCGCCCCGAGGTTCTGGTCCAGGTCCACCCCCGCTATGCCCATGTCGTAGAGCCGCAGGAAGCATTCGGCCAGGATGTCCCTGGCCAGTTTGCTCCCGGTGCAGAGGATGTAGTTGTCGGCCCAGGGGAATTGGATGAAGACAGGCTTGCCCGACGGTGCGATGGCTGCCGCGGGCCGGCCGCGGGACTGGAAGTCGGGCCGGCCATCCCAGTCGGTGTAGTGGCGCGGCTTCGAGCGGTCCCAGGTGGCCCCGATCGGCTTCCGCACACCCCAGCGGAAGCCGGAGGTGAAGACCTGGAAGTGGCCGCCGCGGGCCGCGAGCCGTCGGCACAACTCCCTGTAATGGTCCTCGCCGCCGCGCGGCGGGAAATAGTCGGGGCCGATCCACGAGCCGTGTTTCTCCCACCCGAACGCACACGCCACGATCGGCACCCCCAGGAAGCGCCTGTAGGCGGCGAAGCGTTCGTCGGCCTTCGCGGCGGGGACGAAATCCGGGTTGGTGGCGGTGTAGTTGAGGAAGACGTTGGCGCGAAGGAGCCAGCGGGGGGTGTCGCGCTCGGCCAACTTCTTGCGGCACCACGGCGCCGAGCGCTCGGCCCACGCGCGATAGATGTCCGCCCCGTCCTGCCAACTCCCGCCCCCGGCACGCAACACCACCTCGTAGGCAGGCTCGACCACCCGCGCGGGCACGCTCGGGAAGCGGTGGGACCACGCCAGAACCAGGGAGTCCCCCACGCGGGACACCACCGGCTCTTTCGGATAACCCGCCGTGTCCGTCGCGCCCAGGTATAGCCCGCCGCCGGGGTCGAAATAATACATGAACTGGGCGCAGACCTGGCCCGGGTAGCGCCGGGCCTCCCTGGCCCCTGGCTTGAAGTGGCGCGACGGTTTCCAGAGCAACACGCCCTCGAGGGAAGGATACAGGACGGCATCGTCCTCTGGAGAGCGACCCAGCGACAGAGCACACGCCACCAGCGGGAACTCCACGACACACGCCGGTTGCCCCGTCTTGTTCTCGACCTCGATGCGCCAGCGCACCCCCGGCGCCTGCCGCGATGCCAGGACGCGGCAGACGACGGTCAGTTTGTCGTGGGTGAAGCGCAGGGTCAGGCCGTCGGGGGCGGACTCGACGCTTCGCGCCGCGGCGTCGCGGGACGACAGCGTCCGGGCATTCCCCGGGTCGCGGCCGAGCAGGATGCGGTAAAGCCCGAGGGCAGGGCCGGCGGGCGCGGCATAGTTCCTGCCCGTGCGCTTGTCCACGATGGTCGCCACGCCGTCGAGGTCCGGGCGCAGGGCCACCCGCAGGTCGCGGCTCTCGACCACCGGCCCGCCGGCACCGAAAGCGAGAGCGCACACGCAGGCAAGGAACAAACACGACGCCCGCCAGGCGAGATGGCTCATTTGTCCACGTCCAACTTCGGGAGAAGGGCCAGCGAACCTTCCGAGTAGAGGCGGTAGCGTTCGGCCACCTTTCCTGTTTTCGTGTCGCCCTTGTGGACGAGTATGCCGACCCGCATCGTCAGGCTATCGCCCTTCTTCAGCGTGAATGGCTTGCCGCTCTTGGCGTCGGGGCGCCGTGGGCCGAAGCAGCCGTAGTCGCGGGTGAGCCAGCGATGGGGATGCTCGTTCTCCGGGTGGGAGAAGATGGCCAGCCCCTCGGTGGCGCCGTCCACGGTGTTCCAGTAGTCACACCACTTGGCGACCTTGCCATTGGTGCCTTTCTGGTTGATTCCCCCTTCGGAATTGACCAGGCGGCCGCCCTGCTTGACGGAAAAGCGCGGGTGCATGCGGAGATATGGCCAGGCGTAGTGGACGGCGTCGCTGACAAAGCGGACATCGCCGAAAGCAGCCGTGACGGTGAAGCGGATGTCCATGAACCATTCGCCGTCGCCGAGCGGCCGGATGGCGAGGTGGCGCGTCTCTTCCAGGACGGGCGTCCCGTCGTCCATCTCCCACAGCAGCCGCATCCCCAGGCGGGCCGTGTCGCCCTCGACCTTCTGTTCGAGGAAGCGGTCGTGGCGGATGCGGTCGCGCCGCCCCTTCAGGAAGTCGTAATAGGCGTGGTAGAAATGCACCGGCCGCCGACCATCCAACTGCACCCTGTCGGCGAACCAGAACGAGCGATGATGGGGATACGGCTTCGTCAGTTCCACCGTCAGCAGCTTCCCCGACGGACTGTTCACGGGGTAGAAATAGGGCAGGAAGTGGTCGGGGCCGTAGTTGTAGGCCACGGCCAACTTCCCGCCGATGAGGACCGATAGATGGTGCTTCGCCTCGTCCTTGACCAATTCCACCGTCGCAGCACTGGCCGCCGAGAGGCCGAGCGCGAGAATCGCTGCAATCGCTCTCACGTTGTGTCCCCTTCAGCGCTTCGGGGTCAACTGGCTCTTGCGCAGGGTGAACGAGTGGACCTTTTCGTTCTCGATGTTGTAGATGTCGTAGGTGACGGTCGGGTCGGGCTTTGTGGTGTCGAAGGTCAATAGACCGAACGATTGCTTCTCGTTGTATGAAAAGAGGGCCCTGGGAATCTTGCCGTGGCGATGCTGGTTGGTCAGGCGGGAACTCTCGAACTCGTAGAGCGGATAGCCGACCTCGCGCTTGAGCCGCCAGATGTCCGAGCGGTGGCGGTCGGCCGAGATGAGCACGACCCCGTCAATGCGGTTCCGCTCGATGAACGAGAGGATTTCCTCGCGTTCTTCCTTGAATCCCTCCCAGGTGTCGCGGCTGCCCGGCTTGGTGCCCAGCGCCCACGGCACCCCGCTGGCGAGGACCTTGATTGTGCCCTTAGCGGCTCGCAGGCGCTCGAAGAGCCATCGCTTCTGGGCCGGGCCGAGCATCGAGGCCTTCGGACGGCGAGGATTGCTGCGATAGAAACGGTCGTCGGTCATGATGAAGTCCACGTCGCCAATCGAGAAGTGGAACCAGCAGCCCGGTTGTCTCTCTCCGCCGCCGTAGTAGGGGTTGTTCCAGTTTTCGCAGAAGAGGCGCCAGACGGGAACCTTCCACGGTGGGTCCTCGACCTTCGGCCCGGGGACGCAGTCGTTGGTTCCGAAGTCGTGGTCGTCCCAGATCGCGTAGATGGCGGTCGACGCGACCAGGCGGCGGAACTCAGGCCGCGATTGCCGGCGGTAGTAGCAATAGCGCTGGATGGCCGGCATGGTCGGGGTGTCTATGTAAACGTTGTCGCCGAGGAATAGAAACGCCAGCGGCTCGTGTGAGCGGACGACGTCCCACATCTTCTCGTTCCAGGGCACGTAGCCTGCGCCTCCGCCAAATGCCACGCTGAAGTGGGCCTTCTGGCCCGGCGGCGGAAAGGTCCTGAAACTCGGCAACTCCTCCTCGAACATCGGCTGACCGTCAACCAGAACCTGGTAGTGGTAGGTGTGGTTGGGCTCGAGGCCCGCGACGCGGACGACCCCGGTGTAGTCCCGCGCGGCGCTGGTCGCCGCGACCTCGGACTTGACCGCTCCCTTCAAGTCCTTCCCGATCCCCACGACCACCTGGACCCTGCTCTCGTCGGCGGTGCGGACCCAGAAGGCTGCGCTGTGGTCGGTCACGCAGCCGAGCATCGGCCCGTGGACGAGTGGCTTGCCCTTTTGGCGGAAGAGTTCCTTGAAGCCATCGGTCTCGACCAGGCGCTTGAACCAGTGCCCGGGGCCGGCGACGAAGCGCTCGACCGGTAGCCCCGCCTCGACCGCCTTCCTGGCAGTGGCGAGCGCCTCGTCGAGTTTTCCCATCGTTGCGAGGGCCGCGGTCAAGCCGTAGAACGCCTCGTGGTCGCCGGGCAACTGGGCGAGGAGTTTGCGGAAGAACACCTCGGCCGTGGCAGGCTCGCCACCCTCCAGGGTCTTCAGCCCGCGGAGACTCGTTCTCTTGTAAGAGCGAGGACGCTGCGGCTCGGCCGCGAGCGCGAACTTTGACAAGACAAATAGGACCAATACGACCGACAGCGCGCGACGCATCTCCGAGCCTTTCACGAAAGTTTCCCCAGGAGCGGGTCGCCTTGTTGTTTCATCCACTGGCGGAGGAGGCCGCGGAGTTTGTCCATCAGCGGACGCTGGGCCGGGTCGCCAGCCAGGTTTTTCAACTCGAATGGGTCGGTGCGCAGGTCGTAGAGTTCCTCGGGAGGGCGACGCTGGTACTTGCGGACGCGCTCTGCGGCCCCGGGGTCCCGCTTAGCAAGTTCTAACCACGACCGCCAGTAGTCGGTCGGGCCGCCTTGCTTTCCGCTCCCACGGCCCTCCGTGACAATGTTGGTGAATTCCCCATCCGGGTTCAGGTTGACGATGTACTTGTGGGTACGGGTGCGGATGGCGCGGATGGGGTAATAGGAACCTGAGATGATGCCTTTAGTGGTGTGGGTCCCGTAGATGAGGTCCCGGTGTTCCTTTTTTCGCCCTTCGAGGACGGCCAGGAAACTGCGGCCGTCGAGGTCGGCAGGTGGCTTCCCGCCTGCCGCCTCGACCAGCGTCGGCAAGACGTCCACGAAACTCACCATTGCATCCGTGCGGCTCCCAGGTTTCACCCGGCCAGGCCACCTGGCGATGAAGGGGACTCTGATGCCGGCGTCGTAAAGCGTCCACTTGCTGAAGGGGAACTGCGCGCCGTGGTCGCTGGTGTAGATACACAGGGTGTTGTCCTTCAGCCCGTGGCGTTCGAGCAGCGAAAGTACCTCCCCGACCTGCTTATCCAGGGCGTCAACGCTGTTCCAATACCACGCCATCGCCTGGCGCGTGGCGGGCGTGTCGAGGATGTCGGGGCGCAGGACGACATCAGAAGGCTTGTAGGGGCCGTTCTTCACCCACGGGGTGTGAGGATGGTGGGTGGCGACGATGAGACAAAAGGGCTCGCCCCGCAGCGAGGCGAAAAACTGCCCGAGACCCTTCCGCGACAGGTACTCGAACGGGAAACAGGCTCGCGGTTTGATGTGGGTCTTCCCCGCGAGGGCCACGCGGTAGCCGAGGGGCTTGAGGTAGTGAGGCAGGCTCTTCGTGCCAGGTCTCACCGCGCTGTGGTTCGGATGCGCTCCGTTGCGATGTGGGAAAAGCCCCGTGTAGAGCATCGAGCGGCTGGGCGCACACATTGCCGTGGCTGTGAAAGCGTGGGAGAACAGCATCGCCTCGCCGGCCAGACGGTCTATGTTCGGCGTTCGCGGCCCCTTGGCACCGTAGCACCCGGCGTAGAGCCGGCCGTGGTCGTCGGAGAGGATGACCAGGAAGTTGGGCTTGGTCTTCGGCTGGCCGCGGGCAAGGCCGGCCACAAACCCCGCGCCAACCGCGCCCAGGAGAAAGTCTCGGCGTTTCAGTCGCTCGCTCACGCGTGTCCCTTTCTAAGACCGTCGCTCCGGCCTGACGGGCGGCGGCAATTCGACCACGCACGTCCCCGCGGCCATGTCGCCCAGGCGCTGGCTGCCACGGCTCAACAACAGGACAATGGAGCCGACGAGGTAAGCGGCGGGAACCAGAAACGGCCACGGTCGCAACAGGTTCCGCAGCGAGATTCTCGCCAGGCGCGCCCGCCGGCCACCGGTGGTGATGACCGCGATACGCATGACCCACTTCCCCAGGCTCTGGCCGCTTAGCCCCTCGCCGAGGAGATAATATACAAAATAAACCCCTGAGTATAGCGCGACCGAGGCCGGCAGGTACTCAGACTCCATTGCCACCCGCCCGTCGGCCAACCCGAGCCACGAGCCAATGAGCGAACACAGGAGGACCGTCGCCACGATATCCACGAGTTGCGCGGCCACTCTTCGCGGCCAACTGGCCGTCCGCAACTCGAGTTCACCGACCATCACCGTTGGCCTCGGGCGGTTGCGCACAGCGAATGCCACGAGGGCCAGCGCCGGGAGAAGAACGAGGCAGGCCACCACGTTCCCGAAAAGCCACCAGAAGAGCACCGTCGGCCACGGGGAGAGTTCGATCAGTGGCAACGGTCCGAGCCACTTGCCTCCGCTCAATCTATGCGCCACCACGCGGTTCTTGCACGCGCGAAAAAGGTAAAGGGTTTCTTCAAAGGACGCAGCCGCAATGTCGAGCGTCCAGTCGAACTTCGGGTCCAATGCTCTCTCGACCACCGCCGGCTCGATCCACTCCCCCTCGGTCTGGCGCATGAAGACAATCGGACGCGAGGGCCGCACCCGCTCCCCGCGCGCCTTGGCGAAAACCCAAAGGCTCCCGTCGTAGAAAGCCGCGGCGTAGTCGTTCCGCGCGTATGGCACCGGCACCCGGCGCGCTGGCTCCCACCGCGAGCCGTCGAAGGCCGCATACCACAGCCCCGTCGGCCCGTTCTCCCCGCTGCTCTCGTGCCAGAAGACCAGCGCCTCCCCGCCGACGGCGATTGCGCTGACGTCGCTGAAAGCCATCGGCCGAGTAAGGGAGACACCCAGGTCCTTCGGGCCTTCCTCCCCGATGGCGGCGACGTGCAGTTTGGCGCTTCCCGCCTTCGTGCCGAAGGCCAGGAGGGTGTCGCCGAGGGCGCAAGCGGCCTTCGGCGCCCAATCGAGCGGCCACTGGCGGGCCTCCCACTTGCTCTCTCCGCCTCCGGCGAAGAGCGAGGGCTGGCGCCAGTCGGCCGTTCGATACACCGTGTAGCCGTCATCGCGGAAGACATAAAGCCCCCCTTTGAAGAAGACCACACAGTTGTGGGCTATATCCAGCACCTCTTCCTTCAGCCAACCCTTACCCGGCACCAAGCGGCGGTAGCAAGTGGCAGGGGTTGCCTTGGGGTCGGCCTTCCGCTGGTAGAGCACGTGGAGCACCCCCGCTCCCACCGCCGCCTTCACTCGCACGTGGCGCTCGAAGAGTTGGTCGAGAAGCGACGGCTGCGCCAGCGCACAAGAGGCAACAACCCACACAACGGCCGCGGTGGGACGTCCGGGGGGCAATTTACAGGTTGAGGCCGCCATCAATGCAAAAAACCTGGCCAGTGATGTACGCCGCATCGTCGGCCGCCAGGAAGGCCGCCAGCGCGGCAACCTCCTCGGCCTGGCCGAAGCGGCCGAGCGGGATGGCCTCCAGGAGCGCCTTCCGACGCACCTCCGCCATGCCCGCCGTCATGTCCGTCTCGACGATTCCCGGCGCGATCGCGTTGACCGTGATCCCCTGGCGGGCGAGTTCGCGCGCCGCCGCGCGCGTCAGGCCCAGCAGGCCGGCTTTCGCCGCACAGTAGTTCGCGCGCTGGGCGTCCCCGAGCAGCGCCGCGTCCGAAGAGATGTTGATTATCCGCCCCCACCGCGTCCGGGCCATCAGTCGCGCGACCGCCTTCGTGCAGAGAAACGCCCCCTTCAGCGAGGTGTCCACCACCTCGTCCCATTCCTCCTCGCTCATGAAGGCCAGAGGCTTGTCGCGGACGATTCCGGCGTTGTTCACGAGGATGTCCGGGCCGCCCAGTTCGCAATGGACCCTCTCGACCATACCCTTGACTTGCGCGCGGTCGCGGACGTCGGCCTGGACGGCTATCGCTTTCCTGCCCAGCGCGGCGGTCTCGGCGACCACCTGCGCGGCCGCCTCGCCACTCTGGCGGAAGTTGACCGCCACATCCGCTCCATCCCTCGCGAGGGCCAGCGCGATGGCTCGCCCGATCCCGCGCGAGGCTCCCGTTACCAGCGCCACTCGTCCCTCAAGCCCCACCGCGCCCCTCCATCAAGTCTTCTCGTCCAGCGGCTTGCCCTCGGCCACCGCGCAGGCCACGGCATGGGTGTCGCTGTGTGAGATCGAGACGTGGATTCGATCGATCCCGATCTGTTGCGCCCTTGTGAAAGCGCCGCCGCTCAGGCGAATTGAGGGCTCGCCCTTCGGGCCGAGCGTCACCTCCACGTCCTTCCACGATATCCCCTTGACCCACCCCGTGCGGATGGCCTTCAGCGCGGCCTCCTTCGCCGCGAAGCGCCCGGCGAAATGAAGGATAGGCCGCGGCCGGCCGGAACAATAGGCACGCTCTGCATCCGTGAAAACCCGCCCGAGGAACCGCTCACCGTTCCTCTTGATGGTCTCCTCCAGGCGGGCGATCTCGACGATGTCGATTCCTGTGCCGAGGACGGCCACGCCACGCTCCTCCTGGCCAGACGGGCAGGATTCTAGCGCGCGCCACCCGCCCGATCAAACCCCCTCCGGCCGCGCAGAAACCAAACATGCACGCAAACTTCATCAGCCACAGATGAAGGCCAAGAAACACGGATATGGCGCGTCGGCCACGGGGAGACCGTGGACGATGGCCCCGCCTCCCCCATTGCGAGCACCCGCTCGCAATGGGGGAAGGGTGATGACTGCCCTGCTAAGAGGTCGGGTGGTTGGTGATGGCCAGCCGGCGATGGTGGTCATCGTTTATCCGTGTTCATCGGTGTTCACCTGCGGCTAATCTCCCGGCGGCACACGAGTTGTTGCGTTCGCGCGCGGTTCCAAGAACCGTGTCGGGCACAGGCTGGAAAGCCTATGCCACCAGGATTGTGAACTGGAAAGCCTGAGAGCATGAAGGAAACCCCCGCGTGGTCTTGGAGGGGGGCCGGGGCTGTGGGCGGGGGGTTCTCCGCCGCGCCTTGGGTCATCGGTGGGCGGGGACGAGTTGGGGGCGATGGGCTTTTTGGCTATAATCCCGGCTCTGGAAACTTCTCGCCTCGAGGGGATGAGCAATGGATATCGAAGAGATCAAGCGGCGGGTGGAGTTGCGCCAGGGCGACATCACCGAGATGGAGGTCGACACGATAGTCAACTCGGCGAACACCGACCTGATAATGGGCGCCGGGGTCTCCGGGGCGATCAGCCGCAAGGGCGGGCCGGTGATCCAGCAGGAGTGTGACAAGATAGGGAGCGTGCGGGTCGGCGAGTCGGTGGCCACCTCGGCCGGGGCGCTGCGGGCCAAGCACGTCATCCATGCGGCGAGCATGGAGATCGGGCATTTCACGACCGAGCGCGACGTGGGGATGGCCACCCTGAGCGCCCTGCGGCTGGCCGAGCGCCTTGGCGCCCGCACCGTGGCTCTCCCCGCGATAGGCACCGGGGCGGCGGCGTTGGCTCCCGACTACTCCGCGCGCGCGATGTTCGGGGCGATTGTCCGCCACTTCTCCTCGACCCAATCGAAGATCGAGCGGGTTTACCTGGTGCCATATAACGAACGGACGTTCGAGGCTTTCCGGCGGGCGTTCGAGCGGTTGGGCCAGGGGCGGCGGGCGCGCCCGCGGCGAAGAGGAGGGCAGGGCAAGCGCGGCGGCTAGACCATCCGGAGACCGTCGTAGTCGAAGACGAACTCGATGAGCCGGGCGCCTGCCTCACGGAGCGCCTTTCGCAGGAGGTGTTCGCGGTCGGGCTTGGCCATGAAAACCAGGCATCCGCCGCCACCGGCTCCGCACGCCTTGCCCCCTGCGGCTCCTGCCTCGGTGGCGATGGCGAAAAGGTCCTCGATCCGCTCGTTGGTCACGGAGGGGTGGAGGCGCTTCTGGTTTGCCCAGTTCTCGCTCATCAGGCGGGCGAATTGCTCGATGTCGCCGAGCAAGAGGGCGTCTTTCATCTTGCGGGCGATGGTCTTGAGGTTCTTCATGGCCGCGGTGGTCGCGGGGTCCCCGCTCTCGAATGCCTCGGTGACGCGCTGGTGGATGTCGCCGGAGAGGCGCGATTGCTCGGTGTAGCAGAGGACGAGGTGTTTCTGGAGCTGGAACGCGGTTCCGGGGTCGAGGCGCAGAGGGGCCGCGCGGACAGTTTCGCCGAAAAACTCCATTGATTGCCACCCGCCCAGAGCGCTGGCATACTGGTCTTGTTTCCCGCCGAGGATGCCGAGCTCCTTGCGTTCGATCTCGCTGGCCATCTCGGCGACCTCGTGTGGGAGAAGAGGACGGCGAGCGAACTTGGTCACCGCCCCGATGAGCGCCACGCCCATGGCCGCCGACGTGCCCAGGCCGCTGCCAGGGGGCGCGTCGGAGCGGGTGGTGACCTCGATGCCGCCGGGGACGCCCAGGTGTTTGAGCGCGGCCTTCACCAGGTCGGCGTTCCCGTCGTACTCCAGGCGGCGGATGTCGGACGCCTCGATGTAGAGGTCGAAGTCGGTGGCGTGGATTCGCACGCCGTCGTCCTCGTCGTTCCTCTCGATGGACGCATAGGAGTAGATGCTGATGGCGGCATTGACCACTGCGCCGGGCGTCTCCTGTGCGAAGCGCGCCACGTCGGTCCATCCCCCCGCGAAGTCAATCCTCACCGGCGCCCTGGCTCTGACCATGTTTTACTCCCCTCGCAATGTCCATGAATGCATGGCCACGCTCACCCCGGAATTTCCGCATGCACGCTCCTACGCCCTCTGTCGCGGGGCGAGACGCCCCGCGTGCAGGCGGCACGCCACTGCCGTGCCCCTGTCACTCGCGCGGTTGCTACGGTTCGAGTCCGTGTCGGTGGCATGTCTACGAGGAAGCCTGAAATAGGGGCGGAGCGGGGCGCGTGGGCTCTGGCACGCTTTTGTGCACCGTGGGTTCCCAACGCAGGCGAGAAGGAA
>CAYYCI010000064.1:0-11569 GCA_964470215.1 uncultured Planctomycetota bacterium | reverse complement strand
CCGGGTGCCTTTCACTGAGGCGAATGATGAGCTGCCGGGCATGACTCACCACGCGACCGGCCGCCTTAATAAACCCAAACCGGACTGCCTTCAGCCGCTTAGGTGCCCACCCTTGGGGTAGCACCAGCCGCTTCATCAGTGAGTTCAGATTGAAAGCCAGCACCATGATCTCCCACCAGGCAGCGTTAGCGCCAAAGTGAGTCGAGGGCAGGTGGCCGCCGGCCAGGTCCCCGAGGCGGCCAGGACGAGCGAACCCGCCCAGCGGCGGCGCTTGCTCGAGGAGGCCCGCCGGCACTACGAGGCCGCTCTGGTGGCCAACCCCCTTGACGACGAACTGCGGCTGGAGTACGCCGACTTTCTCTTCAGCCTGCTGGTCGCCAGGCCGGCTCCCGCGGCGGGGACGGCGACGATAGCGGTGGCCTCGGCGGACGACGCTGCGGTGTTCCGCCGGTCGGTCGAGGTCTATCGGGAGGCCGCGGGGCTGAATCGCCGCAGCGCGGCGCCACACTCCCATCTCGCCGCTTTCTTCGCGGCCGCCGCCCGGGGCGGGCGCGGGGCGAGAGCGGCCCTCCGGCCCTGCGTTCGCCACTACGCCGCGGGCCTGCGTTCGGGTGACGAGGCGAACGAGTGGCTGCCGGCGGTGGCTGAGTATGACGAGGCCCTGAGGTTCGACCCGAACAATCCGAGCCTGTTGCTGAAGTCGGCCCTGGCCCTCCAGGCCCTCGGGGCGAAGGCCAGGGCGCGGGAGCGGCTCTCCCGGGCGCTCGAACTCGACGGGATGCTGCGACGCAAGGACCCGGGCCACCAACTTTGCTTGACGTTCGAGGAGTTGCCGGTGGCGGAGGCTCTGGCCAGGCGCCTGGGACTGAGAAAAGCCCGATGAACTGGCTGAGACGACGCCTCGCGCCGTGGGGCGACGCGTTGGCGCGGGAGCGCATGGGCCGCTTGCGCTTCGTCGTGCCCGGCCGGCGGGTCCTCGACGCCGGCTGCGGGGATGGGGCGATGGCCATCCACATGGCACGACGCGGCTGCCGGGTCCTCGGCCTGACGAACGAGCCCGAAGCTGCCGCGGCGGCGAGAGCAGAGGCTCGGCGCCTCGGCCTGGCCGACAAGGCGACGTTCATCGTCCACGACCTGCGCAGCGGCCCGCCTCCCGAACGCGGTTTCGATGCGGCGGTGTGTTTCGACGTGCTCGAACACATCCTCGACGACCGCTCGGCCCTGGGCAACATCGTTGCCGCGGTCAAGCCTGGCGGGGTTGTGGGCATCACCGTGCCGGACCGCGCGGCGCCACCGCTTTGGGGCGACCGGGTCTCGTCGCTCGAGGATGGCTCCCACGTCCGGGCCGGCTACAGTCGCGAGGAACTCGCCGGCCTGCTTTCGGCTGTGGGTCTGGGACCGATCGAGTGGGGGAGTTTCGGCGGGCCGCTACTGCGGACGGCGACGAATGTGTGGCGACGGCTATGCGGAATGCGAGGTCGGTTCGCCACGTTGCTTCGCGCCCTTTGGCTTGGGATAATGTTGGTGGCCTGCCCCCTCGACCGCTTGGTGCCGGGCAGGCGCTACGAACTGTTCGTCCTGGCGAGAAAAACCGAGGAATGAGCCGGAGGAGAGACCGATGAGCGATCTCGTCAGGTTCGGGGTGTCGCTCGAGGGGTCGCTGCTAGAGGACTTCGACCGCCTGATCGCCCAGAAGGGCTACGCCAGCCGCTCGGAGGCGATCCGCGACCTGATCCGCGACGCCCTGGTCCAGGCCGAATGGGCCGCCGCCACGGGAGAACAGGCCGCCACGCTGACCCTCGTCTATAACCACCACGTCCGCGAGATAAGCGACCGCCTGGTCGACCTCCAACACGACTTCCACGACCTGATAGTGTGTACTACCCACGTCCACCTGACCGCCCACACGTGCATGGAGGTCCTGGTCTTGCGGGGCAAGGCTTCTCAGATACGCGAGGCGGCCGACCGCCTGATCGCCACGCGCGGGGTGCAGCACGGCAAGTTGACCATGTCGACTGTCGGCCGCTAGTCCCCCATCCCCGATTGCCTCGAGGCCAGGAGAGAGCGGCCGATTGGCGAATGCGGTCGGTTGCAAAGGGGGTGGGTTTGTGCTAACATGCAGCGGCTGTAGTGGTTGGATTCCCCATAGCCGCGGAGCCAGTTATGCCATCGTTGTGTGTGGTTGGCATGCAGTGGGGAGACGAGGGCAAGGGCAAGCTGATTGACTATCTGGCTGCCCAGGCCGACGTCGTCGTGCGCTACGCCGGCGGCAGCAACGCGGGCCACACGGTTGTCGTCAACGGCCAGAAGACCGTCCTCCACCTACTCCCCAGCGGAATCCTCCACCCCGGGTGCTTGTGTGTGGTCGGCAACGGGGTGGTGGTCGAGCCCGGGGAACTGCTCGGGGAGATCGCTTTTGTCGAGAGCCGCGGCTTCCAGGTCGGCGACAACCTCCTGGTGAGCGACCGGGCACAGGTCGTCATGCCCTACCACAAGGTCCTCGACGAGGCCCTCGAGGAGAGCAAGGGCGATGGGAAACTGGGCACGACCCTCCGCGGGATCGGGCCCTGCTACGCCGACAAGGCCAGCCGCTGCGGCATCAGGATGATCGATCTGGTCAATCCCCAGGCGCTGGCCGAGAGGCTGCGGGCAAACCTCGAGACCGTCAACCGCCTGCTCGTGCGGGTCTATGACCGCGAGCCGCTGGACTTCCAGAAGGTTTACGACGAGTACGCGGACTACGGCGCTCGCCTGCGGCGATTCGTGGGCGACTCGGTGGCATGCCTCCACCAGGCGCTTGCGGCGGGGCGGAAGGTGCTCTTCGAGGGCGCACAAGGCTCCATGCTCGACGTGGACTTCGGCACCTACCCCTACCTGACCTCCTCGAATGCCTCGGTCTGCGGAATTCCGGCCGGCACTGGCGTGCCCCCTCGGCAGGTTGGGACGGTCCTGGGGGTGGTGAAGGCCTACACGACTCGCGTCGGCGGCGGCCCCTTCCCCACCGAACTCGACGGGGCGACCGGCGAGCAGCTGCGCGAGCGCGGGGGCGAATTTGGCGCCACCACAGGACGCCCCCGCCGATGCGGTTGGCTCGACGCCGTCGCTCTCCGCTACGCCGTCGGGATCAACGGCACCGACTACCTGGCGGTCACCAAGCTCGACGTTCTCGGCGGGCAGCCGACCCTGCGCATCTGCACGGCCTACCGCCGCGGCGCGCAGACCCTCGAGCGCTTCCCGAGCGACCTGTCGGTCCTCCTGGACTGCGAGCCCCTCTACGAGGAACTGCCGGGTTGGGACGAGGACATCGGCGAAGCGGATAGCCTCGATGCGCTGCCGCCCGAGGCCCGGGCTTACCTGGGCCGCGTGGCCGAGTTGCTAGGGGTTCCCGTGGGGATAGTCTCGGTGGGGAACGAGCGGGGACAGACCATCGTGGCGGACCGTGGCGCCCTTTTCGGCTGAGGCCGGGGGAAGGGTGGTGAAGGCCATCGAGCCACGACGCGGCCACGTCTCCGGGAGCCACACAAGCCCCCTCGACACTCTCGGCATCCCCCGACGACGTCTCCCGCGCCACGTGGCGATCATCATGGACGGCAACGGGCGCTGGGCGCGCGAGCGCGGCCTCCCGCGAATCAAGGGCCACGAGGCAGGGGTCGAGTCGGTGCGGGTGGTGACCGAGGAGGCCGCGCGCCTGGGCATCTCCTACCTGACCCTCTACGCCTTCTCTTCCCAGAACTGGGCCCGGCCCCCCGGCGAGGTGCGAGGGCTGATGAGCATGCTGCGGCGATTCCTGGTCCGGGAGCGCGACGAGGTGCTCAGGAACAACATCCGCCTGCGCGCCATCGGCCGCCGCAAGGGGTTGCCGAAGAGGGTCGTGGCCGAACTCGAGAAAACCGAACGCATGACCGCAGAAAACACCGGCCTGAATCTCACCCTCGCGCTCAACTACGGCGGCAGGGAGGAGATCGTGGACGCCGTCAGGGCGATAGCCCGCGAGGTGGCCGCCGGTCGGCTCAAGCCGGGCCGAATCGGCGAGGCCACGATCAACCGCCACCTCTACACCGCCGGCATCCCCGACCCCGACCTCCTGATCCGAACGGCCGGGGAGATGCGGGTGAGCAACTTCTTGTTGTGGCAAATCTCCTATGCGGAGCTTTATGTCAGCGATGTGTGTTGGCCAGACTTCCGGCGCGAACACCTCCACGAGGCCCTGCGAGCCTATGCCGGGCGACGCCGCACCTTTGGCCGCCTCGAGGAAGACTAGGCCGATGGTCCACAAGCGCCTGGCCTGGGGGCTGGTTCTGACCGCGGCGTTCCTCCTGGCCGTGTGGCTCGATGGCCTCCTGCGGGGCGGGCCGCTCCTCCACCTGGTCTTCGGAGCACTGATGATCGGCGCGCTCTGGGAGGTCTATTCGCTTGCCGAGTGCGCCGGCCTCGAGCCCCTGAAGGTCTTGCCTGTCGTGTTGGTCGCCTGTCTGGTAGCCGCCGACTACGCGCTGCGGGCCGGTTGGCTCGGCGCTTCGCGTGGCTCGGACCCCTGGTCGCGCCTGGGGGAGTTCTATGGCCCGATGGGAATCTCGCTCGTTGTTGGCTCGTCGGTCCTGCTGGCCGCCCACCTGGTGGCCAGGGAGCCCGAGCGTTGGCTGAGGGGCGCGGCGGCCACGCTCCTGGGCTTCGTCTATGTGTGGTTCTTCGGCGCACACATCTTCGCCATTCTGGCGATGGGCGTCGGCTACGTCCTGGCTTTCGTGGCCGCGGCGAAATTGGGGGACGCCGGGGCATACTTCGTTGGGCGCTTCTGGGGCCGCCGGCGGCTTGCGCCCCGCACCAGCCCGAATAAGACCGTCGAGGGGTGCCTCGGTGGTCTGGCGGCGAGCGCTGGTTGCTGCGTGGCGACCGCCGCGCTCTGTGGCCTCGAGGGGAGCGTGGCGTTCTGGGCGGTCTTTGGTCTGGTCGTTGGCGCGCTCTCCCAGGTCGGCGACCTGGTCGAAAGCGCGCTCAAGCGCTCGGCCGGCGCAAAGGATTCAGGGCAACTCCTGCCCACTTTCGGCGGGGTGCTCGACCTGGTGGATTCCCCGCTCTTCAGCGCGCCGGTGGCGCTGTGGCTGCTGGTGGCCTGAACGATGGAAACCGAGAGCGGCGAGAAGGCTGTGGCAGCGCGCTCGTTCGAGGTGGAGAACACCGAACTGGCCCGCCTCCTCTTCGGCGAGCGAGACAGGAATCTGCGCCTGGTGCGCGAGACGTTCGGGGTGGAGATAGTGGCGCGGGAGGGCGCGGTCTCGATAAAGGGGCCGGAGCGCGCTGTGCGGTCCGCCGCCCGCGCCCTGGAGCTGATGCGGCGGCGCGCCGCCCACGGCCGCCTGCGCCTCTACGAGGTCGAGGACATCGTCGAGGCCGTGGCGCGCGACCCGGGCTTCCGCGACGAGGTGCGGGTGGACGTGCGGGGTGGGACCTACGTCACCCCCAGGACCGAGGGCCAGGCCGAGTACCTCCGCGCCATCCGCGACCACGACATCGTCTTCGCCATCGGACCCGCAGGCACGGGCAAGACCTACCTGGCAGTGGCCGTGGCGCTCGCCTCGCTCCACAACGGCGAACTGAAGAAGATCGTCCTCGCGCGGCCAGCCGTCGAGGCGGGGGAGAAACTCGGCTTCCTCCCAGGAGACCTACAGGAGAAGGTCAATCCCTACCTCCGGCCCCTCTACGACGCGCTGAACGACATGATGGATTTCTCGGTGGTGCGGCGCTACATGGCGCGCGACATCATCGAGGTGGTGCCGCTGGCCTTCATGCGGGGCAGAACTCTGAATCACTCGTTCGTCATCCTCGACGAGGCCCAGAACACCACCGTGGGCCAGATGAAGATGTTCCTCACCCGCCTGGGCGCGCGCTCGAAGGGGGTCATCACGGGGGATGTGACCCAGATCGACCTTCCCCCCGGGCAACTCTCGGGCCTCGTCCACGCCGAGCGCATCCTCGGGGGCATCGAGGGCATCGCTTTCGTCCATCTCCACAAGCGCGACATCGTCCGACACCGGCTGGTCCAGGACATCGTGTCGGCCTACGCGCGCGACGAGGACAGGGAGGAGGAATGAGGGTGGGGGTGGAGGATAGGACGCCGTGGCGCGCAGGTTGAACTCGCGGAAGCGTCGCTTGAGCCTCGAGGCCCTGGGGGCCGCGCCGAAGGGGCGGCTGCGCCGCGCGCTGCCGCCGGTCCGCCGGCGCGATGCCCTCGCCGCCACCCTCGTCGTCCTCGCGCTGGTCGTTGTCCTCAACCACCGCCAACTGGCGGCACTGGTCAGCGGAGCAGCGAGCCTCGAGGCCGCCTGGCGACTGGCCGGCAGCCTGGCCGTCGTGGGCTTCCTGGCAGGGCTGGGGCTCATCTACCTCGTGCGCTTCGAGCAAAGGCTCCTCGGGGCAGGGCGGCGGCTGGTGGTCTTCGGGGCGTGTTGCCTGGGCTGCGTGGGGGCGGCCGAGGCACTGATGGCAGCCGACGCCCACGTGGTCGAGCCCTGGCGCGGTCTAGTGTGTCTGACCCCCGTGGCGGCCTTCGCCATATTCTTCGCGGTGGTTTACGGCCAGCGAGCCGCCATCTCGGGCGCCATCATGCTCAGCCTGCTGGTCGGCCTGGCGGCCACCGTGCCAGGAGCGGTGGCGCCGCCGCTCGCACTGACGATTGTCCTGCTGAGCGGAGGCCTCGTGGCCACGTTGATGTCGCGGACCATCCGCGGGCGGCTCAAACTCCTCAACGTCGGGCTCCTGGTCGGGATGGTCCAGGCGGCGCTCTACTTCGGCCTGGAGTTGTGGGAGGGGCGGGTGGCCCTCGAGGGCCTGAGCCTGTCGGCTCCCCTGTGGTGCTTCGGCAACGGCGTCGGGGTGGGGGTGGTGATGACCCTGCTGCTGCCCGTCATCGAGGTGGTCTTCAACGTGGCGACTGAGATGCGCCTGCTGGAACTCTCCGACCAGGAGCGGCCTCTCCTGCGCGCGCTGGTTGCCCGCGCACCGAGCACCGACAACCACTCGCGGCGCGTGGCCCTCCTGGCGGAGGCTGCCGCCGAGGCCATCGGGGCCAACAGCCTCCTGGCGCTCGTCGCCTCTTACTACCACGACATCGGCAAGATGACCAAGCCGGAGTGTTTCATCGAGAACCAGGTCGGGCCGGTCAGCCCCCACGACCGCCTGCGCCCCTCGATGAGCGCGCTCATCATCGCCAGCCACACCAAGGATGGGGTGGAACTTGCCCGCGAGGCGAAGCTGCCGAAGGCGATAATTGACATCATCGCCCAACACCACGGCACCTCGGTCATCGAGTTCTTCTACAATCGCTATCTCCAGGAGGCAGGGGACAAGCCGGCCCTCGACGAGGCCTTCTTCCGCTACCCCGGCCCGAAGCCGACCTCGAAGGAGGCGGCGATCGTGTTGCTGGCCGACGCGGTGGAGGCGGCCTCGCGGACCCTCGCCGAGCCCGTCCCCTCCCGCATCGAGACACTCGTCCACCGCATCACCACCGCCAAACTCCTCGACGGCCAACTCGAGGACAGCGGGCTGACTCTCAGCGAACTCCACCGCATCGAGCAGGCGCTCTTCCGGGTCCTCTGCTCGATGTACCACGCCAGGATCGAGTATCCCTCCACTCCCACTGGCCGCCGCAGCGTGGGCGCGAGGGCCGCGGCGGCTCTCTCGCTGGAATCTTGAGACCACCGGGAGCGACCGACCATGGACATCACCGCCCAGATAAGAGAACTCGCCAGCCGGGCGAAGCAGGCATCCAGGACCCTGGCCACGGCCTCCGCCGATGCCAAGAACGCGGCTCTGGCCGCCATGGCGACGGCCCTCGAGGCGAACGCGGCCGAACTGAAGGCCGCGAACGCCCAGGACCTGGCCGACGGCGAGAAGGCGGGGCTCTCGGCCGCGCTGCTCGACCGCTTGCGCCTGACCGACAAGCGCATCGCCGCCATGGCCGATGGCCTCCGCCAGGTCGCTGCGCTCCCTGACCCCGTCGGGGCGGTCATCGCCGGGTGGCGCCGACCAAACGGCCTCTTGATCACCAAGGTCAGGGTCCCCCTCGGGGTCGTGGTCATCATCTACGAGAGCCGACCGAACGTGACCGCGGACGCTGCGGGGCTGTGCGTGAAGGCTGGGAACGCAGTTGTCCTGCGTGGGGGCAAGGAGGCGTTGCGCTCGAACCTCGCCATCTGGCGCCTCCTCCAGCGGGGCCTCGCCGAGGCCGGCCTGCCCGCCGAGGCCATCGGCCTGGTCGAGACCACCGACCGAGCCGCCATTGACGTCCTCATCAAGGCCAACGACCTGGTGGACGTGGTAATCCCCCGCGGGGGCGAGGGCCTGATCCGCCGCGTGACCGAGGGCGCCACGGTGCCAGTGATAAAACACTACAAGGGCGTCTGCCACGTCTACGTGGACGCCGCCGCCGACCTGGCCATGGCCGAAGAGGTGTGCTTCAACGCCAAGTGTCAGCGGCCGGGGGTCTGCAACGCGATGGAGACCCTTCTGGTCCACGAGGCGGTGGCGGCCGACTTCTTGCCGAGGATGGCCAGGCGATTCGCAGAGGCCGGGGTGGAGTTGCGAGGCTGCGAGCGGACGCGCCAGGTGGTCGAGGGCGTCGAGCCCGCCAGCGAGGACGACTGGTCCGCCGAATACCTCGACCTCATACTGGCGATTCGCGTCGTGGGCTCGACCGACGAGGCGATTGACCACATCGCCCGCTACGGGTCGGCCCACTCCGACGCCATCATCACGACCGACATCCGCCAGGCCGAGAAGTTCACCCGCGAGGTGGATTCGGCAGCGGTTTACGTGAACGCCTCGACGCGTTTCACCGACGGCTACGAGTTCGGGATGGGGGCCGAGATCGGAATAAGCACCGACAAACTCCACGCCCGCGGCCCGATGGGCCTCGAGGAGTTGACCACCTACAAGTTCGTCGTTTACGGTGATGGCCAGTTGCGCACCTGACCGCCCCCCGCTCCTCGTCCCGCCTCGTGCATGGGCTGGAAAGCCTGAGACTATGAAGGAAACCCGCGCGTGGCCTCGAAAGAGGCCCCGGCGGCCCACCGCCCCGGATTTCCTCATAGATGTGCCACCGACCCCTTGTCCACAATGTCCGCTCCGTCCACTTGGGGCCGTAGCCGCGGATGTCGCCGCTTCGTTGATTTCTCACGCCGAGAGTGATATAGTTGGACCGAGAGGGGACCATTGCCGTGCGCGACCGAGGTAGAACCGCGATGAGAACAACTCTGGTGGCCTCTGGCCTCGCAGTGCTTTGCCTTTTTGCCGCCTCCTGTGGCGAGAAGGGAACCGCCAGCACGGGCCCAGGGTCAAATACAACGGAAGAGCCGAAGATCGTCTTCGCCGACGACGCCTTCAAGCACATCCGCCTCGAGGCCGAGGATGCGGTCCACATCGAGGGGGTTGTGATGCGGGTGGTCGAGGACCCAGAGGCGTCAGGTGGCAAGTGTGTGTGGATTCCTGACAAGGCCGGCACCCCCGACCCCAAGAGCACATCGCCGAAATACGATCGCGCGGTCTATAAGTTCAAGGTCGAGGAGCCGGGCTACTACACCTTCTGGTGCCGGCGCAAGTGGAAGGACTCCTGCGGCGACACACTGGCGGTTCGTTTCGACAAGGTCGGTCGCCCACACTCGGAGGCATTCGACTTCGGCCACGACGACAGCAGCTGGCGATGGGGTTGGAGCCCGGTTTACGAGGGCGGCAAGCCGCGACAATTCTTCCTCGAGGCCGGCAACCACACCCTGGAAATCCTCAACCGCGAGGACGGGCCACGATACGACGTCATCCTCCTGACCAACGACCGCGACTACGTTCCACAGGGCCTCGAGGCCCGCTGAGCGCGGCCCCGGGCCTCGAAGGAGCCAGCCATGGCCGCAATGCTCAAGGTCATTGATGGCCCACAACTCGGCGCGGTGTGTCGGGTGCGCGAGGGACAGCGCGTCGTCGTGGGCCGCGGCTATGGCAGCGACTTCCAGATTCTCGACCCCTGGGCATCGCGCCTCCACTGCGCAATCACCTATCGCCCCGACGGCATCATCGTCGAAGACCTCAACACAAAGAACGGCACCTTCGTCGGCGGCAAGCGGGTTCACAGGGCCAGGGTGCCCGATGGCGCGATCATCCAACTGGGCACCACGACCATCCAACTCCTCATGAAGCCAACCCACGAGACGGTGGCCGGCGCCGCGCCCGTTCGGCGCAGGCGAGCCGCAGCAGTCGTCGCACTGGTCGCTCTGGCGGCCTGTGGGCTGGCCGGCGGCGGACTCTTCGTGGCTAGCCGCCTGAAGTCAAAACCCCTGGGAAATCTACCGCTCATCGGCGGACCGAGGGCCTATTCCATAGACGTCACCTCCGAGCCGCCGGGAGCCACGGTGTTCATTGACGAGGAGTTCCGCGGGGCCACCCCGTTGAAGGGCATCGAGGTCGAGAAGGGCAAACATCTCCTGCGCATCCAGAAGGCCGGCTACGAGGTCCACCGCGCACCCCTCGACCTGAGCAGGAAGCCCAGCGGGCCCATCCACGTCGTCCTGCGCCTGGCCCAGCGTGGCATCCTCGTGGTCAACTCCCGGCCGGAGGGGGCCGCGGTTTACCTCAACGGCGAGTATCGGGGAAACACCCCTCTGAGGCTCGAGGACCTCGAGCCCCAGGCATACGACCTGCGGCTGACCAAGACCAACTTCGCCGACTGGCAGGGCGAGGTCAAGGTGGAGGCGAACAAGGCCGTCAAGGTCGAGGCCACCCTGGGCCACCGCGAAATCGCATACTACGAGGCCGAACTGAAGAAAGACCCGAACAACGTCTCATACCACACCGAGGTCGCCCATCTCTACCTCCTGGAGCAAAAAGTGGACCCCTGTATCGCCCATCTGAGGCAGGCCCTGGAGATAACGATCGCCGGCCGCGACACCACCCGCCCGGAGCCTTACACCCGGCGGCTGGTGTGGCTGCTCCAGAAAATCTACTACAACAACTACTTCAACTACGGCGACACCGCGTTCGTCCGCATGGTCCAGGGGCGAATCGACTCGATGATGGCGGACCTCATCACCCGTCACCTCGACAGCAGCCTGATGGTCTCGGCGGCGCGGAAACTCTACAAGAGCGAATCGCGCGACCTTCTGGGAGCGAAGGCGGCCGCCTACGAGGCCCTGACGGCCAAGGAACCGAACAACCTGGACCACTACCTCCGCGCCGCCGCGTTTCTCCTGATGTCGCGCGAGTACCACCGCGCCGAGGCGGTCCTCCAGCGCGCGTGCAAGGCTAGCCCGGCCGACCATCGCCCCTACCTGGCCCTGGGCCGCCTCTACCTGGGCATGAGGCGCCACGGCAGCAACACCGCCCGCCAGAAGGCCATCCAGGCCCTCAACGCCGCGCTGGCACGCTGCGACGACGAACCTACCAAGGCGATCATTCGAAGACTTCTCGGCAAGGCCACCAGTTAGACCCGGGAGCGGCCGACGCACCTGCGCGGGGGCACATCCATGACGAACCTCCTCCAATGGCAGCGCGCCGGGGCGCGTGGGCTTTGGCACGCCTTTTGCCC
>CAYYCI010000063.1:0-11583 GCA_964470215.1 uncultured Planctomycetota bacterium | reverse complement strand
ACCCGAGCGCAGCGGATAGTCCCATCGGTCCCATACGGCACCCCCGTCTTCGAGTAACGCCCGGTGGCTCGTGTGGCTTCCGGGCGCGGAGGTCCCACCTTCCAGTGCGTCGGTCCCGCCTTGCCCGCGAGGACGATGCTTCGCGGCCACGGGTGGGCTCGCGCGGCGCTCTCGCGTGGCGCGAAGGGGCGAATGTTCCTTGACAGGGGATGTGCTGCCACTAAAATGGGGCAGTTGCATATCGGTCCCTGAACCGCACTTGGCGAGGACACCGATGACGAGCGACGAGCTGCGTGAAAGGCTCGAGAAAGCAAGACAAACCCTGGACGAACTCCGGGGGTCTCTTTGACAAAGAGGCGCGCTCGGCTGAGTTGGGCGAGATCGAGAAGCGGATGTCGCGCCCGGACTTCTGGGCCGACCAGGAGAAGGCCCAGAAGACCGTCCGCGAGCTCAAGCGCCTGAAGGCCATCGTCGAGCCTCTCGATGGTTTCATCCGCAGGGCGAGCGACCTCGACGAACTGCTCACCCTCGCAACCGAGGAGGACGACGAGGAGACCCTCCAAGAGGTCGCCAGCGACCTGGAACGTCTGGTCAGGGACCTCGAGGGCTTCCAACTGCGGGCGACCCTCAGCGGCCCCTACGACAGCAACGACGCCTTCCTGACCATCCAGGCGGGGGCGGGGGGAACCGAGGCGTGTGACTGGGCGGCGATGCTCCTGCGGATGTACCTGCGATGGATCGAGCGCCGCGGCTTCGAGGCCGACGTCATTGCCTCGGTCCCGGGTGACGAGGCGGGCTACAAGAGCGTGACCGTGGACGTCCGCGGCCCCTACGCCTACGGCTACCTGAGTTGCGAGGTGGGGGTGCATCGCCTGGTGCGCATCTCGCCCTTCGACGCCGCCGCCCGCCGCCACACCTCGTTCGCCTCGGTGGATGTGGCGCCGCAGTTCGGCGAGGAGGACATCGAGATAGAGATAGACGAGAAGGACCTCCGGGTGGACACCTTCCGCTCGAGCGGCCCCGGGGGCCAACACGTCAACGTCACCGACTCGGCCGTGCGGATCACGCATATGCCGACAGGGATCGTGGTCTCGTGTCAGAACCAGCGCTCGCAACACCAGAACCGCGCGGTGGCGATGCAGATACTCAAGGCTCGTCTCTACGCCCGCAAACTCCAGGAGCGCGAGGCCGAGTTGGCCGCGCTGAGGGGCGAGAAGACCGAGATCGCCTTCGGCAACCAGCGCCGCAGTTATGTCCTTCAGCCCTACACCCTCGTCAAGGACCTCGTGACCGGGGTGGAGACGGGCAACGCGGCGGCCGTCCTCGATGGCGACCTGGACCCCTTCATCGAGGCGTACCTGCGGCGGAAACTCACTGAGGAAGCCCGGGCCCGGACCTCGAGCTGAGCCACTATGGCAGGACCGACTCCACACCAATTGCTCAAGGCGATAGACCGGCAGGTCTACGAGGCCCTCCGCGGCGAACTGCGCCGCCAGCTGATGCGCCTGGAGTTGATCGCTGCGGAGAACTACGTCAGCGAGGCGGTCCTTGCCGCCCAGGGTTCGATCCTGACGAACAAGTATGCCGAGGGCTACCCCGGCGCGCGCTACTACGGCGGCTGCGAGTTCGTGGACGTGGGCGAGCGCCTGGCCATCGAACGCACCAAGCAACTGTTCGGAGTGGAACACGCCAACGTCCAGCCACACTCGGGGACCCAGGCCAACATGGCGGTCTATTTCGCCATCCTGGAGCCGGGCGACCGCATCATGGCCCTCGACCTGGCCCACGGCGGCCACCTCTCCCACGGCGCCCGCAAGAGTTTCTGTGGCGCGTTCTACGAGGTCATACCCTACGGGGTGAGCCCGAAGACCGAAGTGTTCGACATGGACCAAATCCGGGACCTCGCGCGGAAACACCGCCCGAAGCTGATCGTCACCGGCGCCAGCGCCTACCCCCGCTTCATCGGCTTCCGGCATTTCGGCGAGATCGCGCGCGAGGTGGGGGCGTACCTTATGGCCGACGTGGCCCACATCGCCGGCCTGATCGTCGCGGGCCTCCATCCCTCCCCCGTGCCATACGCCGACTTCGTCACCGCCACCACCCACAAGACCATGCGCGGGCCGCGCGGTGGGATCATCATGTGCAGGAAGGAACACGCCGCCAGGATTGACGCGCAGGTCTTCCCGGGCATCCAGGGCGGCCCGTTGATGCACACCATCGCCGGCAAGGCCGTCGCCCTCAAGGAGGCCCTCGAGGAAGGATTCCTCGCCTATCAATTCCAAATCCTCAGCAACTGCCAGGCCATGCTCCGGGAACTCCAGGATCGCGGCTACCGCATAGTCACCGGCGGAAGCGACAACCACCTGTTCCTCGTGGACCTGCGCGGGGTCGAGATGACCGGCCGCCAGGCATGCCGACTCCTCGAGGAGGCAGGCATCACGGTCAACCAGAACCTCATCCCCTTCGACCCCCGCAGCGCGCGCGAGACCAGCGGCATCCGCATTGGAACCCCCGCCGTGACCACCCGCGGAATGCGCGAGCCGGAGATGGTCCTGATCGCCGATTGGATCGACCAGGTCCTTCGCAACCCCGAGGACGCCGGCCTGCGGCGCCGCATCCGAGCGGAGGTCGAGGAGGTGTGCATGCGTTTCCCCGTCTACGACGGGCTCGTCGGCGAACTCTTGCCCGAGTTGACCGAGCGTGTTCGGGTGTGATTAGGACGTCAGCCATGCGCAAGAAAGCCCCGTTGTTCCTGATGGCGCTGGCCGTCGGCGCCCCCGGCGCCCTGGGCGCCGAAAAACAGAGAACCTGGCTCGAGGAGGTCCACTTCCACCTCATGCGTAGCCTCCGTGCCGTCGGGAGCGAGATGGCCGACATCTCGCGCGCCATGCACTCGAACCTGACGAGCCTCCAGCGCGGGGCCGCGCGCTCGGCCGACTCGCTCATCCGCGACGGACGCCGCGGCCTGCGCAGCGTGGGCAAGGCCACCACCCTGGCAACCCGCTCGGCCATGCGCCACACCCACGACACCTTCTTCACCGCCGCGCGGGTCCTCGCCCCGGTGCCCCTGAAAGCCCCGACGACCAAGCCCCAGGCCATCGCCAGGAAGATCGAGGCCCCCATCCTCGACCCCGCGTTCCTCCGCTCCCACGACATTCTCCTGGCCTGGCACCTGCGGGCCGGCGACGCGCCCTTCCGCAAGAGCCTCGTGAGGGCCGACAGCGTCTTCCTCGAGAACACACAGGACGACATCTACAGTTTCGACGCCCACAGCGGCATCGTCCAATGGATCTTCGCCCTCCCCGGACCCAGCAGCGGCGACCTGGTGGCCGACGAGAATAACCTCTTCGTGGTGGCCAACGACATCTACTTCGAGGTTGACAGGACCATCGGCCGCGCGCGCCAGAAAATCGTCCTGCCCTTCCCTGCCTCGAACACCCCCGCGATCGCCGACCAGGTGGTCATCCTCAACTCCTGGGAGCGGCGCCTCTACGCTCTCAACCGCGAAACCCGCGTCCGGGAGTGGACCTACACCACCGACGCCAACATCATCGGCCAGGTCGTCGTCGCCCCCAAGATGGTCTTCTACGGCGACCTGGAGGGCAACGTTTGTGGAATCACCCCGGGCCAGAGCCGACCCGACTGGACATACAAGACCAACGACTCGGTTCGCGTGAGCCTCACCTCCGCCGGCGGCACCCTCATCTTCCCTGCCGACGACTGCTTCGTCCACTGCGTCAGCCGGTTCAGGGGGCAGTTCCTCTGGAAGTTCCCGGTCGAGGGCGAGGTCAGGAGACCCGTCTGGGCGGATGGCGACGTCGTTTACTTCGCCGCCGAGGGCGACGGCCTCTACGCCATCACCCGCACAGAGGGCAAACCCCTCTGGAAATGCCCGGGGGCCGGCTGGCCCGTCGCGGTCGGTAACCAGAACTTCTACGTCCAGGCAACCAAGAACGAACTGTGGTGTGTCGAGAAGAAAACAGGCAAGAAACTCTGGGGCGTCTCCCTCGAGCCGTTCACCTACGTCGCGCCCAACCACGCCACCGACCACATCTACTTGACAAGCGAGTACGGCGACATCTACGCCCTTTACCTGCGCGGCGACCACATCGAGAAGAAGAAGCCCGTGCCCCCACCGCTCAAAAAGCCGCCTGAGGTCCCTCGCCCACGACCCGCCAGCCCCGAGCCCGAGGCCCCCACGGCGCCCTGAGACCGCGCGGGAGGAGCGGCGTTGATCATCACCACCAAAGCCCACGCGCGAGCGGGACTGCTCGGCAATCCCTCCGACGGCTTCTACGGCAAGACCATCGCCTTCAGCATTCGCAACTTCGCGGCCGAGGTCACGCTCTGGGAAAGCCCGGAACTGGAGATCCTCCCGAGCGCCGAGGACCGCTCCTGCTTCGCCAGCCTCGACGAACTCACCGACCAGATCGCAAAATACGGCTACTACGGCGGCGTCCGACTGATCAAGGCCGCGATCAAGAAATTCGCCGAGTTCTTCTCACAGCGCCACGTCGCACTCCCCCCCAGAAACTTCACCATCCGCTACCGCAGCAACATCCCACGCCTGGTTGGCCTCGGTGGCTCGAGCGCCATCGTCACCGCAACCGTGCGAGCGCTCATGCGCTTCTACGACCTCGAGCTCCCAAAGACTATCCTCCCCTCCCTCGCTCTGAGCGCCGAGACGGACGAACTGAAAATCCCGGCAGGCCTCCAGGACCGTGTGGTTCAGACCTACGAGGGCGTCGTCTACATGGACTTCGCCCGCCGGCTCCTCGAGAAACAAGGCCACGGCCACTACGACCCGCTCCCCAGGAAATGCCTTCGGAACGTCTTCGTGGCGTACCGCGCCGAACTCGCCGAAGGGTCCGAAGTCGTCCACAGCGGCCTGCGAGTGCGCTTCGAGCGCGGCGAGAGGGCCATCGTGAACGCCATGAAGCAGTTCGCCGGATTCGCCCAGGAAGGCCGCCAGGCGCTCCTGGCCGGCGACCAGAAGACCCTCGCCAGGCTCGTTGACGCCAATTTCGACCTCAGGCGAAAAATCTGCCCACTCAACCCACACCACGTCCAGATGGTCGAGGCCGCGCGAAAACTCGGCGCTCCCTGCAAGTTCGCCGGCTCCGGCGGCGCCGTCGTCGGACTCTACAACTCCGAGCGCCAATTCCAACGTCTCCGCGAAGCATACAAGAAGCTCGGCTGCAAAGTCATAAAGCCCAGAATCTGAACCCCGCTCCCCGACTACCATCCCCAACTGCCGAGACGCCGTAGCCATGGCCCCCGACGCCATCGAGAGCCTGGAGGCAGACCTCCAACGCTCCGGCCGCCACCGCGGCGCCGTCTTCACCCCCTGGCCGATTGTCCGCCAGGCCGTCCATACCACGCTCGAGCTCCTCTGTCGCGACACCAGGCCCCTGGAGCTCCGAGTCCTCGACCCCGCGGTGGGCACCGGCAGGTTCCTGGTCGCCGCTCTCGAGTTCCTCGCCTCGCGCCTCCCGACGCCCGACCCGACCCTGGCCCGACGCCTCGCCACCGAATGTCTGTTCGGCGTGGACATCCACCCGCGCTCGGTCGAGGTCGCCCGCGCGCGCCTGGCGCGAGCGGCCCGCTGCCGGCCCGACGACCTCGCCGACCACCTGGTCGTGGCCGATAGCCTCCTCGACGACCTCGGGGAGGTCCTCCGCGAACGCGCCTTCCACGTGGTGGTGGCCAACCCGCCGTGGCAGTCGTTCTCCGGCCGCCAGGCCAGCCCTCTTGCTCCGGGTGTCCGCCGCCACCTGGCCCGTCGCTACGAGGGCTTTCGCCGCTGGCCCACCACCCACGGCGCCTTCCTGGAGCTCGCCTCGCGCCTGCTCGCTCCCGGCGGAAGGGCCGCCATCGTCGTCCCGGCACAGACCCTCCACCTCGACGGCTATCGGGCGTGTCGCCAGGCCGTGGCGCGGACGTGCCGCCTCGACCCGGAACCCCTATTCCTCGGGGAGAATGCCTTCGCTGGGATCGTCCAGCCCAGCACCATCGTCTTCCTCCACCGCCCGAAGACCGAAGGCCGCCAGCCGCTCGTTCTCACGCGACGCCAGAAAAGCCCCGCGACCAGGATCCTCGAGAAATTCGAGCGCCACCCCAGACCGCCGGCCGGGACGTTCGGCGACATCGGCGTTCACTCCGGAAACAGCGCCCGCCTCATCCTCAGCCACTCCCCTGGCCCTGACCTCGTGCCCATCCGCGAGGGACGATGCATCCGAGCCTTCGCCCTCGAACCCCCGGCGCTCTGGCTCGACCCCGAACCATCCCTGCCGCCAGGACGCTACGCGAAAATCCCGCCACTGTCGCGTCACCTCGACGTGCCGATCCTCGTTCGCCAGACGGCGAACCGCCCCATTGCGACGCGCCACATCGCGCCCACCCACTTCCGCAATAGCGCTCTGGCCTGCTTCGCCGTTCCCGGCCTCGCCCCCACGGCCCTCGTTGCCCTTCTGAACAGCGCGCCTGTGGCATTCTTCCACCACCACTGCCACGCCGACAGTCGTCAGCGCGCCTTCCCACAGGTCAAGGTCGCCCATCTTCAGGCACTCCCGATCCCAACCGAGGCCGACGCGCTCGCGCCGTTGGGCCGTAGGCTCGAGCGCCTTGCCACCGAACGCCTCGGACGGGAGTGGGAGACGGTCGAGCGGCTCGCCGAACTCCTCGGCGAGGAAACCTCGGCCCTCTGGCGGCGCCTGCGCCGAAGACTCGCCACGACAACCGCGCCCTGGGGCCAGGCATTTTTGTCCGTCGTCGAGGGCCTCGAAAGCCTGCCCAACGGCAAAGCCCGAAGCCGCGCGGAAAAGGTGACGAGACGCCTTGGCGGCGAGCTCGACGCTCTCCGGCGCCAGTGGCGCGTAGCGCGCGGGCGCCTCGACCGCCTAGCCTGCCGCATATACGGCCTCGACGAGGCGGAGACGCAGTTCATAGTTGAAGACTTCGGACAGGCGAGCCAGGGCGAAAAGACAAGTCGGAGGTGAGCCGACAGGAAACTCTCGGGCGTCGCCGTCGGGCCTTCCCGCCGTCGCGACGGCCAGCTCGCGGGCGGCGGGGGATATCCGCGAGCTCCCGCTCCGTCGCGACGGCCGGAATGACCGCGACTCCTGACTGCTCACCCCCGACGGGTTGAACTCGGCCCCCCGCGCCAGGCGCGTCAGCCGCGAGCATTGCAGCGCCGATGCCTTGTCCGCCTCCTGTTTTTCGGCCCGGGCCACCGCGCACCTCCGAGGGGCCACGTTTTCAAAGACCTCTCCCCATGTCTTTTCTACAGCAATAGGTATGCCAACTGAGCTGCCGGATGAGGGCTGGCCCCTTAGCCGGCCCCCCTCTCCGTCCTATCTCTTTGGCCGGCATTGCCTTGAGATCGCCTGCAAGGTCTTCCGCTGAGCTCTTTCAGTCTGTTATCGCCTCCGGCGTAACTTGGCCCGGTGTGAACTCAAGTGCAGATTTTGGTTGTGGTTCGCAGGCTTTTTTTACTATAAGCTTCGTCAGCGTGGCTCGTTAGGTTCGGTGCTACGAGTTGTGGCGCCAAGCGCAACAACTTGCGGCGCCTACCCCCGTCGGTCGCTCTCGCCGCGACGCGGCGCCAAACTCCCTTTGGCAAGGCGGGGGGCAAACGCATCCGTGGAGGCTCCTGAGGCCGAGGCCGCTTCGCGTGGGCTTGCCTCACATTCTCAGGATTGCGCCGCGACCGTCTTTGTGGTAGGCTGCCGAATGTGGGCGCTCGGGCCGGCCGCGCGCCCA
This sequence comes from uncultured Planctomycetota bacterium, assembly GCA_964470215.1. Classification (GTDB taxonomy): domain Bacteria; phylum Planctomycetota; class PUPC01; order DSUN01; family DSUN01; genus CAYYCI01. Next base: position 3,822 of record CAYYCI010000063.1, on the reverse strand, counting down.
TCCCTCCAACGCCCCACGCGGGCACTCTAGGAGCCACGCTTGTGAGGACGAAGCAACTCGTCGAGGCGGTCGCCGCGCTGGCGCTCATCCTGGCCGGCCCCGCGGCCCTCGCCCTCAGCCCTGGCGACCAGGCACCGCCGCTCTCGGTCAAGAAATGGGTCAGCAACACACCGGTCACCCTCGAGAACGCCAAGGGGAAAGTTCTCGTCGTAGAGTTCTGGGCAACCTGGTGCGCGCCCTGTCGCCGAACCGCTCCGCACCTCAACAGCCTCCACAAGAAGTACCAGGACAAAGAGGTGATCATCGTCGGCATCACCGAGGAGGACGGGGCCACGGTCAAGAAGTTCCTCGGCGAGGTCGCGATGGAATACCACGTTGGGCTCGACGACGGCGGCAAGACCAACGACGCATACATGAAAGGCGCCACGGGCATTCCACACGCCTTCGTCATTGACCGCCAGGGCAAGGTCGCCTGGGCAGGACACCCCCTCGGCGGTCTCGACAGGGTCGTCGAGCAACTCGTCGCCGGGACCTTCGACCCGAACCGCGCCAGGAAACTGGCCGAGATGCGCCAGAAACTCCAGGCCGCCGCACGCGCCCGCGACCGCGACAAGGTCATGGCCGTCCTCGACGAGACAATCCAGGCCGTCCCCGACGACCCGGACGCCTACCGCATCAAGCGCGCGATCCTCCGCCAGGAAGGCAAGAGCGACGAGGCCTGGGGCGTCCTCCTCGAGATGGCAAAGGGCTGCGCCGACGACCCCGACGTCCTCGTCGAAGCGGCTCTCTCCCTCAGCACCACCGGGGTTCTCTCCCGGCGCGACCTCCCACAGGCCCTCAACCTCGCCACCAGGGCCGCCGAACTCACAAAAGGTCAGAAACCCGGCGCATTGGCCGCTCTGGCCAGAGTCCACTACGAACTCGGCCACCTCGAGAAAGCCATCCAGGCCGCCCAGAAAGCCCTCGAGGTCGCCACGAGCGAGGACAAGGAAACCGTTGAAGGTCACCTGAAGTTCTACCAGGCCGAACTGAAGCGGCGGAAGGCCGACCCCGACGCCAGGCTCTGATGCTCCTGCCGCGCCTCGCCCTTGTCCGTGGCCGCTCGCCGCGCTAGACTGGAGGCCAGGGACAGGGCCCGACCGGACACACTGGAACCGGAGATGACCAATGGCCAGACGGAACGCCCTCGAGAAAGCCTCCATGACCCCCGGCAAACTCCTCGGCATGCAGCGTATCTCGAACACCAACGGCACTCTCACCATGCTCGCGCTCGACCAGAACAGTTCGATCATCAAAATGGCCAGGACGGCCCTCGAGCGCACGGGCCAACATCGCGAACCCACCTACGAGGAACTCGTCCAGGCCAAACTCGACCTCACCCGCGAACTCGGCAAGAAGGCCAGCGCTGTCCTCCTCGACTCCGTCTACGGCATCTGGCACGCCGTCTGCGCCTTCCGTTTCCCGCGTAACGCAGGCGTCATCGTCAGGCTCGAGCGCACCGGCGCCGACACCACCCCCGACGGCAACGGCCGCATCACCGTCATCGAACCAGGCTGGAGCGTGGCCAAGATAAAGCGCCTCGGCGCCGACGCCGTCAAACTCCTCGTTTACTACGAACCGACCCACACCCAGAGCGCCGAGAGACAGCGAGCACTCGTCGAACAAGTCGCCCGCGAATGCGACGAACACGACATCGTCTTCCTCCTCGAGACGCTCAGTTACCCGTTCGCGGGCGAGGAGAAGACCTCCGAGTCCTACCTGCGGCGAAAGCCCACCACCGTCATAGACACGGCCCGCCACCTCAGCGCGCTCTGCGACGTTTACAAGGCCGAGTTCCCGGGGACCCTCGGCTTCGAGTCCGACGAGCAACTCGCCGCAAACCTCGAGGCCCTCAACGAGGCATCCCGCCGCCCGTGGGTGCTCCTTAGCGCGGGGGTTGATTTCCCCGACTACGAGCGCCAGGTTGCCATGACCCTCGACCACGGCGCCAGTGGCATCCTCGGCGGAAGGGCCTTCTGGAAGGAATACTTCAACTTCGACGACCGAGCCGAGCGAGTCCGTTTCCTCCGGACCGAAGGCGTCCGACGACTCACCGCCATTGACCGAATGGTCAAGAAACGCGGCACGCCGTGGTTCAAGAAGTACCGCCTCACAAAGGGCAGTTTCGCCAGGTGTCGAATTCCCGAAGGCTGGCAGCGCGAATACTCCGCCGGACCCGAACAACCCAGCGAACCGGAACCCCAGACCCCCATCATCGGAGACTACTGATACAGTTGCCCACGAAACCCCGCCGGCGGGGCCACCCTGCCCAGACAAACCGCGCGCGGGGCCTCCCTGCCCCGCGTCCCACACCACCTGTAGGCGGGGCGTCTCGCCCCGCGGCAAGCAGGGAAATCCCAAGAAGCAAGCGCCAAAGCACAAGAACCAAACCCCGCGACCCCGGAATGCGCACCGAGCAAGCCGCAAGATTGCAGAAAGGACAGCGATTTGGCACCTGTGTGCTTGGAATTTTCACCTTGACCCCTCTCGTGAAGGCTCCGGACGAGAAATGGAATCACACGCCAACACCCTCAGAATGATCGCCTGGGAACTCACCCGCGCCTGCAACCTGGCGTGCCTCCACTGCCGCGCCGCCGCCATTGACAAGCCCACCCCCGACGAACTCTCCACCGACGAGTGTTTCGCCCTCATTGACCAGATCGCCTCCTTCGCCAGCCCCACGGTCATCCTCACCGGCGGCGAGCCGCTCCTGCGCCCCGACCTCTTCGAGATTGCCACCCGAGCCACCGATCGCGGCCTGCGCGTCGTGGCCGGCACCAACGGCACCCTCCTCGACCAGGCCATCGCCCGCAGGCTCCTCGACTGCGGCGTCCGACGCATCAGCATCAGCATTGACGGCAAGGATGCCCCCAGCCACGACTCCCTCCGCGCCGTCCCCGGCGCATTCGACGGAGCGCTCCGAGGCATCGAGGCGGCCAAGGCCGCCGACCTCCCATTCCAACTCAACACCACCGTCACCCGCGAGAACGCCGACCAGTTGGCCGAGATACACCAGCTGGCCATCTCGCTCGGGGCAGCGGCCCACCACGTCTTCCTGCTCGTCCCGACGGGTCGCGCGGCCGACTACCGTGGCCTCGAGCTCGACGCCGAACGCTACGAGGCGGTCCTCGAGTGGCTGGCCGACCGCTACGTCGCCTCCGGCATCGAAATCCGCGCCACCTGCGCACCGCACTTCTACCGCATCCTCCGCCAGCGCAAGGTCCACACCCGCGCCCGCGGCTGCCTCGCCGGCCAGGCATTCTGCTTCATCTCCCACACCGGCGAGGTCCAGCCCTGCGGCTACTTCGACCAGACCTGCGGCAACGTCCGCCAGAAGCCCCTGGGCGAAATCTGGGCCACCGCCCCCCTCTTCCTCCAACTACGCGACCACAGCGCCTACCGCGGGAAATGCGGCGTCTGCGAATTCCTCAAGGTCTGTGGCGGCTGCCGAGCCAGGGCCTTCGAGGCCACCGGCGACCCCCTCGGCCCCGAACCCCTCTGCGCCTACGTCCCCCGCTCCCTCCGATAGGCAGGCGCCCCTGCCCTACGATATCCCCACCTGTAGGCGGGGCGTCCCGCCCCGCGAAGCACAGGCTGGAAAGCCTGTGCCACCGGCCTGTTCCCCGGGCCGTCAGGTTGCCCTCGCGGGCTGGGCACCCCACCCGGCCGCCTGAGAAGGAGCGCCGACACACGAACGCTTGGGGTGGGCACTAGTGCACCGCGGAGAACGCAGAGAACGCCGAGAGGATTTCATGTTCTCTCGGTCCTCAGCGGCGAGATGTC
>CAYYCI010000062.1:0-11693 GCA_964470215.1 uncultured Planctomycetota bacterium | reverse complement strand
AGATTCGACCAGATCCGCAAGACACTGGGCAAACTTGTGGGTGAGGTCACTAACGTAACTTTTCCAACGGTGGCCAAGAACCGCAAGGCCGTCCTGTTCTGGGAGAAATGGGGGACGAAGGTGCCTGCTTCAGAGGCTTCTGACGGGCTGTTGCTATTCCTGGCAATCCTCGCGATAGCATACGGGCACGAGGAGGAAGTTGGGGTAGTCCTGCTGGAAGAGCCCGAGAATGGGGTGCACCCTGAGCGGTTGAGGGACATCGTCCGCCTTCTCAGGGCGATCAGCCGCGGAGAGTTGGGGCTGCCGCCTGTCCAGGTCGTGGTAACGAGCCATTCGCCATATCTGCTCGACTGGTGCCAGAAGGACGAGGTGATCGTCTTTGGGCGCGCCTCGGACGGGAACGTGTGCGCGAAGGGACTCGATGAACTGCCCGACATAGATGATAGGTTGCGGGATTATGAGAGCCTCGGTGCATATGTCTACGAGATCGCGGAGCCGGCATGCGAATCGCCTTCCTGATCGAGGGCGCGACTGAGGCGAAGATTCAGCCGGGCGCCGGTGAGAGTGAGCCTTTTCCCCGGCGGACCGCTATCCAGACCCTTGTGGCCCGCATCCTTGGCCTGCCGGTCGAAGCAATCAACCCCTGGTTCCCGCGCCCCAGAGGCGCTGGTGCTGGGCGCATCCTCTCGAAAGGCGCACTCATCCTCGAGAACGCCCTTGGGCTCGCCGGGTGCCACGGTGCCGTCGTGCTTGTTGACGCGGATGGAGAGGCAGCGGAAAGGAGGAAACGTCTGGAGAAAATCCTTGGCGAGCTCGAGCAAAAGAACATCCCGATCGCCTATAGAACTGCCGTTGGACTTGCCATCGAGAAGTTCGAGGCATGGCTGTTAGCCGACGAGCCGAGCCTTTGCGAAGTGCTCGGAATGCCTAATCCAGCGGAACCTCTGCCTCCGCCAGAGACACTCCCTCACCGCGGAAAGAAGGACCCGAAGCGGATACTCAGGTCCCGAATCGAGCAGGCCGGAGGGAGCCATGTCTCGTTTAGCGAACTCGCACGCAGAATCGTTGAGCGAATGGACCTTCACGTGTTGGCTGAGCGTTGTCCGGAGGGGTTCGGGGCGTTCAGGGATCAGGTGAGGCAGAAACTCGGCCCTCTCTTCGGCCGGTAGCGTTCAGCGGCCTGGTCCCTCACCCGGCTTTCAGCGTTTGAGTTTGTGAGGCGCGCCAGCCGCGCGGTAGTAGGCGGCGGTCTTGTCGAAGGCCCTGGCGCTGGCGCCGATGAGGGTGAGGGGCCGTGGGGCCAGGAGGCCGAGGGCGTCGGGGATGTCGAGAACCCGCAGGACGCTGAGGAAGTGGGGGCCGCTTTCGTGGCTTGCCGGCGGGCCGACGCAGACGACCTCGGCGACCTTGGGCTCGAAGAGGGCAGCGTAAGCCCCGATGATCCCAGCGCGTCCCTTCCCGACGATCTTCCACGTGGTGCCGGGGCGCTGGGCGTTGCGGACGAAGGCGGCGACGTCCCACACGCGGCCGCTGTCCAGCGTGCGGCCGAGGAGGGCGAGGGCTCGGCGGTAGTAGTAGGGCTGCTCGATGGTCCGCTCGGTGGGGCCGACTCCGCGCGGGCTGAGGACGATGGCCGCGTCGTCGCCGACGATCTCGGCGGCCCAGCGGGGCACCCTGGCCGGGTTCTCGCCTTCGTCGAGGACGATGAGCCAGCAGGTTTTCGACCTGCCTTTCGGCGGGAAGTAATGGTAGCCAACGACTATCGGCGGCTCGGAGAGGAAGAGGCCAGAGACAGGCTCCGTGCCGAGTTCGATGGTCTGGGAAGGGAATGTTTGTGGCCACGCTCGGAAACTGGTCTCGCGCATGCGGCGCAGAAGGCGGGTGCGAAGGGCGGCGAGGGCCTTCGGGCCGTCGGGCACCGTGACCTCAGCCTTCGGCACGAAAAGGCGATCGATCTTGGTGTTGATTTCGTCGGTGGGGAGTTTGTCGGGGAACGCGCGGAGGCGAGCGCCCTCGATCACGGGATACTTCACGGGTTCGGTGACCGGGCGATCGTCCCCTTTGAGAAATCGGTTGATCCACCGAAAAGCGGCGAGGCGGAGGGGGCGGGTGTCCTTGTGCCCACCGGCTGCCACGAAGGCGTCCACGCGCTCCGGGCAGCCGAGCATCCGGTAGAGCCGCCGCAGGCGGGCGATGACCCGCTGGTTTCCCGTCATGGGGAAGATGGGGTCGCGGCTGGAGTTGCAGAAAAGGAGCGGCCTGGGCGCGACGAGGGCCTCGATGCGGGTCCACGGCCACTGGGCCGTGTTGTAGATGAACATGCAGTCGCAATGGCCGTTGAGGACGGGGTGTTTGACGTAGTCCTCAAGGTCGCTCATTCCGCTGACGGGGACTGCGACCTTCACCCGCTCGTCGGTCGCTGCGAGCCAGAAGGAGTAGGCGCCGCCACCCGAGCGGCCGGTGACGGCGAGGCGTTCGGGGTCAACCTCGGGCCGGCTCTGGAGGTAGTCGAGCGCCCGGGTGCAGTTCCAACATTCCACTCCGGCAGGGGTGTAGCCCCGGGAGTGCCACCACCAGCGGTTCTCGCGATAGGTGCCGTGGTGGATGGCGGCGATCTCGCCGAGTTGGAGGCTGTCAATCATCAGGCACACATAGCCGTGGGTGGCGAGCCAGATGCCGTGGTGCTGGTAGGCGGTCTTGTTTCCGTCGCGGCCGCGGCCGGCGTGGCCGCAGGCGTAGAGGACGGCGGGGAGTTTGCCCTCGACGCGCGGCGGGCGATAGAGGTTGGCCGTGACGTAGAGGTGGGGCATGGACTGGAAGTGGAGTTTCTCGACGACGAAGTTTTTCCCCTCGACAACACCTGTCACCACGGGCTTCAGCGGCGTTTTCTTCGGCAGTGGCCAGAGGCCGAGCATGAAGAGGAGTTCCTTGCGATACCGCTTCAGGCGCTGTGGCCACTCGCCGGGCTTTATCGTCTCGGCGAGGAACTTGCCCTCAAGGGCGAGCGCCTCCTGGGTGATGTAGGCATCGAGGATTTTGTCGCCCGGCTTTGGTTCTTGCGCGCCCATTGCCGCCCCAATCACAAACGAGAAAGCGAGGAGTGGCGCGAATGCTCTCATTGTGGCCTCCGCCGCCACGGCTGTGGCAGGCCATCGAGAGCATTCTACAACAGGGGTGGTGGGAAACAACAGCGCGGTGGGCCTGTCTCCGGCCCGACAGTGGGCTTACGCCGGTCAGACTTCCGAGGAGCGAGTTGCTCAGTTCCCTCGCCGCCGCCTTCTGGTCAGCGCCAGCAAGCCGAGGGCGAGGACACCGCAGGTCATCGGCTCGGGGATGAGGTTGCCGCGGACGAAGAGGTAGTTGTAGGCGTCGTTGCGCGTGGAGGTGCTGATTATCCCCACGTTCATGGCGGTCGGGTCGAGGCGGATCTGGTTGACGCTGGCGTCGAACGCCTGAAGGGCGGCGATGGACCGCGCGCCGAGCGCGGCGCGGTAGGCGCCGAGGGTGGTGTCTATGCTGGCCTGGAAGGCGCCCTGGCTGACGGTGAAGAGAAGGCGGTCGTCGTCCTCGAGGCCGTAGAGGGCCAACTCCAGGTCGAAGACGCCGTTGGCGTTGGTGAAGCCGCTGACGGTCCTGGCGAAGAGATTGTCCACCCACCAGTCGCCTCCGCTGGTCGTGTCGGACTGGTAGCCCAGGCGGATGTGGCCCGTGCCGTTGGTGTAGGGCTGGAACTGCGCCCAGAGGCCGCCCCTGCGGTCCGGGCCGGAGGAGCCGACGCCCTTGGTGTGGAGGCCGATGAGGCCCATGTATGCGTTGGCCTGGCCACCAGGGGCATTGTGGTCGCGGAAGAATGCCTGGGTCTGGATCACCAGCGGCTGCTCGAAGTCGTAGGGCGGCAACGCTCCCTCGAAGACCAGGCCGCCGCTCCCGCCGCCGGTCATGACCAGCATGCCATCGGGGTTGATGGGCGTTGGGTGGCTGCCGGTGACGCCCGCGAGGACCATGCTGGCGACATCCGGCCCGAGGGGCGTGCCGCCAGGCCCGACGCCAGAGTTCGAGAAGTCGGCGATCAGGAGGTCGTCGAGGGTCCTGGGGCCGAATCGCCCGGCCCAGAAGTGGGAGGCGATCTCCGGCCCGGAGAGTGGCCGGTCGTAGATGGCCACGTCGTCCACCAGGCCGTTGAAGAAGTAGTTGCCACCGCCTTCGGTCGCCCCCGCTCCGACGCGGAGTGGTCGAGCGGTGTTGAGGGCGAGCGGAATCGTTGCCTCCCCGACAAGCGAGCCGTTGACGTAGAGCTTCTTGGTCTGGGTGGCGGCGTCGTAGGTGCCGACGAGGTGATACCATTCGCCGAACGCGGCGCCGGGGCCGCCCAGTCCGTGCCAACCATTGCCTGTGCCGTTCCAGAACTCCCAGCGATTGTTCGGAGCGGCGTAGAACATGTAGCCCCGCTGTGGTCGGTCATCTCGCGAGGTCAGGGGCGAGCGGTGGCCGCCTCCGCCGTCGAGCCGCGCCCAGAGCTCGACAGTGAAGGAAGGGGGATTGAGCTGTGCCGAGAAGGGCACGTCCACCTTGTCGTTCGCGCCGTCGAATCCGGCCGCAGGGTCGGGGTCGCCGATTATCGCCCCGGGTTGGTTGAGCGCCACCCCGTTGAGATACGTGCCGTCGTGGGCGTCGGCGCTGTCGAAGGCCGTCGTCCCCGAGGTCTCGCCCAGGCGGAGGTACGCCGCCGGGTGATCGCCCTGCACGAGGTCGGAGTAGAGACCGGCGAAGGCCGGCACAGCGATAAACGCGATGAGGACACTCGGGACAACCACGGCTCTCGAACGCGCTCGGCTCATCTTGGTTCTCCTATGGACAGTCATTATGGTCGCGTGCAAATCACGTGCCACTCGAGATGACGCCGCGAAAAACAGCGGCCGCGCTTCCAAGCGTTTGCGCAATCATTACTTATGAATCAGGACGCCGGCATCGCGTCTCGAGCAGCGGGCGGGGGCCCGTCCGTGGTCACTCGAGAGCCGTCAACCTCGCCCATGACCCTAACTGTTTTGTCTGCTTAGTCTTGGCATTGATGAGCCTGTTTGACCCCGGCTGGCTTGCAAGAGCGCCATGTTGCCAAAACGCAACATGCTTAAGTGCAGGCGTGCCAAAGACATAAGCCGAAACGGCCGCATCGGGGGTTGACGTTCGTCAACATGGTCTCTTTTAACACAGCGCATTGGCAATTATACGCTTAGCCCTGTGGACGATGCGCAGTGCCGCCGGCCATGTTGCCGTTCGTCAACATGGAGCGCCTCATCCGGCCCGTGGTTGGGTTCCTCCTGCCCCGAAGACCACCCGTGGGTTGTGGAGACCATCGAAAACGAAGGAACGTCCCAGGAGCATGCGCCGCGGTCCCATCGTGCCTATCCCCCCGCTCGATGCTACTGCCCGTCGGACGCATGAGGGCGGGCCTGTGACCCTCGACCTGGAACCGGCTCGTCGTCGGGGCCAAATGGGGCACCAACCCGGGCCACGATCTCCGACCAGAGGGCGCGCACGGTGGGGCGCGGGTCGGGCATGTCGTGGCCGAGGGCCTCGGCGGCGAAATGGCCGAGGTCCGTGACCTCGATGCAATCCTCACCGGCGAGGCGGAACACGAGTTGGCAGCACGGGCAGGCCGAGAGGAGCGTTTCCGCGCCCGTTTCGCGCGCCTCTTCGAGTACCTCCCGGGCGAGCGCGAATGCCGCTTTCGGGTCGCGCGCGAGCGCGACGACTCCTCCGCAGCAGCGCGAGGCGTCGCGGCGGTGGGCGAGCTCGACGAGCCGGGCATTGGGCAGGGCGCGGATGATGACCCGCGGGGCGTCGTAGATGCCGGAGGCCCGGCCCAGGTGGCAGGAGTCGTGCCATGCGACCGTGCGCTCTGGGCCTTTTGCCGGGGGGAACGCGAACTGGCCCGCCTGGATTCTCTGCGCGAGGAGTTCGGTGTAGTGCCACACCTTCACGTCGAAGGCAATGCCTAGCCTTTCCGCCCATTCGGGGTAGGTGTGGCGCCACATCAGGTAGCAGGTGGGGCAGGAGAGGATGATCTCCCGCGCCCCGGCTTCGCGAACCGCTCGGATATTGTGGCGCAAGTTCTCGACGAACAGTTCGGTCTTCCCCGCCATGAGCATGGGCATGCCGCAGCAGTTCTCGAGTTCGCCCAGGACGGCGAACGGCACACCGGCCGCTTCCAGCAGGCGTGCCGTGCCGAGGCAAATGTCGCGCTCAGCGTAGCAGGCCGTGCACCCCGTGAGGTAGAGCGCCTCGGCCCGCCGCCGGCCGTGGGCCTCTAGCAGGTCCGTGGACATCCAGGCCACGCGCTCGGCCCGCGGGCGCAGCCAGCAGTTGCCTTCGCGCCGTAGCGACTCGGCCATCAGTTCGAAGATTGGGAACGTTGGGTGCCCCTTATCGGTGACCAGGACCGAGCGCAACTTCATCCACGACGCCTCGATGGGCAAGACGGCCGAACAAACGAGGTTGCAAGCCTCACACGTCGTGCAGCCCAGGAACGAAGCCACCGTGGGCGGGTCCCAGTCTTGTCGGCCAGCCATGTGTTCGCGCAGCCAGCACCACTTGCCGCGCGGCGCGTCGCTCTCCCAGCCCGAGACGCGGAACTGTGGGCAAACCTCGATGCAGTAACCGCACCGGCAGCAACTGTGAGCGTGCCAGGCAATGTCGGCCGGGATGCCCCGCACCGGCTCGGTCGGCCTCTCTCTCGCCCGGGTTGTCACATAGTTGGCGAAGGGGCGAAGCGCGGGCTCAATTGCCCCCGCCACACGGAGCGCCACGCTCAGCAGGCCGTTCCCCAGGACCTTTCCCGGGTTGAGGATGTCTCTTGGGTCCACCCGCGCCTTGAAGTCCTTGAGCTGGCGAAGCCGGTCCGGTCCGAGCACGGCGTCGGCCTTCCCGGCGAAGTAAAGCCCCGTGGTGTAGGGGCGTCCCCCGTGTGATTCGGCGATCTTCAGGACCGTAAGCACGAGGCTGAAGACGAGGTTGTAGCGGAACTTGCGCTGGTCGCTGGGGATGAAGCCCAGGGTCACTGCCTCCGGCTCGCCGCGCTCGCCGTTGCGGATGACCAACCCCTCCTGGACCAATGGCTGCTGGACCTTGCGCTCGATCTCAGTCATGACGTCGCCAAGAGTCCGCAGCGGCACGACCACCTCGGTGGGCACCAGGCTGGGGCCCAGGCATTTGATCGCCATCAGGCGGGAGCGCTGCTCCCACTCGTGGCGCGCCACCCGCTCGCTAAGGAGTTCGGAATCACACGAGGCCGCCAGGGACGCCAAGACGCGCAGCACTGCGTCCCTATCGCGCGAGCGAAAGGCGAGAGTCGTGACGTAGGCGCCGGGGAGCAGAACACGCTCCGCCGGGGGCTGGCCGCGCCGGGCCAGCAGCGGCGACCGGTTCTTCAGCTCCGCCATCTGGGGGTTGATGAACACCAGCGACCAGATCGGCACTCGCTCGCCCACCAGGGCCTCGGCCAGCCGCTGGAGGGCGCGGGCGTCGGGCGAACCGACGGCCGCCACCTCGACGTCGTCCCGAGGCTGCACCCGCAGGGTAATCGTGCTGAGCAGCCCGGTTGTGCCCTCGGCGTCCGCGATCACCGCGAGTTCGTCGCCTGCAAACTCTCGCACCTCGCCGTTGGGCAGCACCACCCGGGCGCTCGCCACGTGGTGGCGGAACCAACCCATCTCGAACGACCCGATCCCCGCTCCACCCTGCGCCAGCCACCCACCGACCGTGGAACTGGGAAAACTCGTGGGGTAGAGCCTCAGCGCCAGGCCCAGCCCGGCGAGATGCTCGGCTAGCCGCTCCCACACCACCCCGGCCTGCACCGTGACCGTCATCATATTGGGGTTTGCGTCGAGGATGGCGTCCAGGCGATGGAAGTCCACCACCACGCCGCCCCGCACGGGCAGCGCGCCGCCGTACCCGGAGGTCGCCTTACCGCGCGGGGTGAGCGGCACACCATTGGCCGATGCCCAGCGCACGAGTTCGACCAATTCCTCTTCCGAGGTCGGTTGCACTACGGCCTCGGGCAGGCATTTACCTATGAAGAGACGGAATAGGCTCGGCAAAGCAGCGGCGTCGCGCGAGTAGAGCAGCCGCTCAACCCGACTGAAGCACACCCGGTCGCCGAACATCCGGCGCAGGTGTTCCGAGTGTGCGGCTCGAAGATGGCGCATCGCAGCTCTCTGACTGTGGTACCGCGGCAATCAATCAAGCCTACGACCGCGCGCGGCCGGAGTCAAACCCATCGTTGCTGGGATGGCGCGGGGGAAGCGTGCAAATCGCCTGGGAAGGTAAAGACGCCAGACCGGGAGCGAGGTGGTCGTGGTCGCGCACCCGTTCAACGGCGGGCCACGCGTCGGCCGCGAAGGGCGAACAAGCCGAAGCCCAGGAGAGCGAAGGTGGCCGGTTCGGGGATGCCGACCCCCGCCGCGTGGCCGAGGACCTCGTTGGGGCTGAGCGCGCGGTCGTAGAGGACGACTTCGTCGAGGAGCATGTTCGCCGTGTCCAGGCCGCCGATCACCCCGCGTGGCAGGGAGATGTAGTTGGGGTTCGTCCCGACGGGGTACCCGTTCAGATAGACGGTGACCCCCGACGCTGGGTCGGCGACGTAGGCCAAGTGGCTCCACTTGCCGAGGGGGGCGATGACGTCCGGAGTGAGGCGGTAGTCGGCCACTCCTAACCTGGTGAACCCGACAGCGCCGGTGTTCCGCCACTGGTCCAGGCGCAATGCCCCCGCGCCGCTGCGCAGGAGGCTTCCGGCGTCTTCCACGCCCTGGTGGAGGACCACGAACTCGGCGCTCCACGGCCCGCTTAGGTCGGCCGCCCCAAGCCACACCTCGTCGTCCGCCCCGTCGAACCGCGCGGCAAGGTCGCCCTCGGCCGGGATGCCCGCCTGGCCGAGGAGCGTGCCGTTGCGGTAAACCCCGTTGAGGCCCGCGCGGCCGTAATCCACCGCGATGGCGCTGTTGGTCTCGTTGAGGCGATACCAGTGCAGGGGATCGCTAGCGCGAATGGCCGCGGCCCACGGGGTGTCGGGCATGGCGGGCCGAAGTTCGGAGATGACCAGATTATCGTAGAGCCCGACCTCGTTGGCGCCGCCGGTGTAGCGTGTGGGGCCGATGGTGTCGGCGCCGGGGGAATAGCCAAGGTTGGTGAACCTCTTTGCGAAGACCTGGGAGGGATTGGAGGCGTTGGTGACGGCGATAGTGAACTCGCCCGTGGCAGCATTGACCGCCACGTCCATTGGGTGCAGCAGCCCGGGTGCCGGGACGAAGCCCATGTTGGTGTTGCCGAAGCCGCCCGGCCCCTCGACGCGGAAGGCCCCGGGGACACGGTTGAAGCCGGGATGGAAGACCAGGCGGTTGCCGCCGACCCGGAGGCCGACGTTCGCGTGCCCGCCCCCCGGGTCCTTGCCGACCTCGAGTTGGATGAGCAGGTCGCCAGGGAAGCCGGTGGTGGTGCGGAGGTCATTGGCCCACTTCCCGCTGAAGTGGAGCACCCCGCCGGAGACGTAGGCATTGCCGCCGCCGGCATAGGTGAAGTCGGTGTAGGTCGCCACTGTCTCTGCCGTGTTCGCAGTGTCGGTCGGGAAGGCCTCCTGGAAAATGATGCCGCCTTGGAGGCGCGCCGCTGAAAGAGCCAGCGCAGCCGCCCAAGCAAGATACAGCCGAGACGTTTTCATGGCTATTCTCCTGGGCACTCGCGGATTGACAAACAGCACGTGCCGGATTGTAAAACCGTATTTGAACGCATTAGACCCAACTTCCCTTTGTACACGCAAAGCGCGTGCCAGAGCGAACGATCTCCTTCGCCATCGCGCTTCACCGCCCAACCATATATTGCACCAACACTTACGGAGCGCTGCGAGCGCTTGACCGCGTTCCTCGGCCGGACAGTCACCTAGAAGATGCTCATGAGCAGCAAATCTTGCCCGTGAGTCTAAGTATCGTGCGCACAACATGTTCCGACTATAGGGGCCGCTCGAACTGAAGTCACGCCGCCGCCTCGGGAGAATACCATGTTGCCAAAACGCAACATGCTTAAGTGCAGGTGTTCTGGAGACATAGGCCGAAACGGCCGGTTCGGGCGTTGATGTTCGTCAACATGCTGTCTCTTCTCGTAGCGCTTTGCCACTAATACGCTTAGCCCTGTTGACGGTGCGCAAGGCCGTCGGCCGTGTTGCCGTTCGTCAACATGGGGCGCCGCATCTGCCCCGTTATCGGGTGCTTCGGGCCAATCGAGAGGACTGAAGCGAGGCAGGTGCGGTGGTTCTACGGACACTGGACCGGACCTGCGGCCCAGAGGCATTCGCCGCAGCGGAGGAACTCGTCGCCGAAGCAGTCCTCGAGGTTGCTTTCGCGGAATTCGCATCCGCCGCAATCAATGCAAGGCGAGAAACGCCATTCCCTCACCCGGTGGCCAAACGCGCGATACTCTTCGCTCCGCCAGATTTCCGCCTCGCGCCGCTCTTCCCTCCGGCGGTGCGGCTGAACGATCTCGATGTACACGCGGCGCTCCGGCTTTCAGTCCTCAGCGCCCGGCAGCCAGCATCAAGGCGACCTGGGCCACGCGCTTGCCGAGGTTTTCGGCGGTCTTGAGGCCATCGGGGTCGTTGGCCACGTCGCCCCCTTTGCTCCAGAGCAAGGCCCCGAAGCGTCCGCTGGGCCTGGCGTCGCCGACGATTATCATCTCCTGACACATCAGCGCGGCCTGGATGCTCTGGACGACGAGTTCCTGGCCGCCGTTTCGCGCCCCGCCAACGGCGACGACTCCCGCCACCTTGTTCGAGAGGGCGAAGCCCTGCTTGCGGAAGGCGATGCAGCGGTCGAGGAACGCCTTACACAGGGCGCTCATGTTGCCGAAGTAAACAGGGGAGCCAACGACGATCCCGCGGACGCTGGGCCGTGCGAGCCTGGGGACGAGGCCTGGGAAATCGTCCTTCTCTCCAGGCCTGAGCGGCAGCCCCGCCGCCAGTTGGGCCGGGATGCTCAGGTCGGCCAGTTCGATTAGTTCGACGGCGATGCGCTGGTCAACCCCCTTTGCGGCCTCGAGGCAGGCGGCGACGGCCCTGGCAGTGTTCTTGCCCTTTCGCGGGCTGCACGAGATGCCGACGATCTCGACGGCCCCCGCGGCCTGTCCCTCGGCGGCCCCTGCGGCCATCGCGGCGCCTGCCGCGGCGAGGAACCCCCGGCGGTCAAGCATTCCTTCCATTTCCAGCTCTCCTTGCAAACAACACAACGGTCGCAAGCCACCGCGCGCGTTCACGTCCGATAGATTATATAAAAGCCGAGGAGGATAAGAAGGCAGGCGGCGACCTTCGCGCTCTGGGTGGTTTTCGGGGGCTGGTGTTTCGGCGAGGTGGCATCGTTCGGCGCATTCGCCGAGAGAGCGCTCGTTCCAGCGATCAACACCACGGCGCAAACGGCAACGGAGACCGCCCGATACCTCATCTTCAGGTCGCGCCCCGCGCTTGCGCGCTCGTGAGACCTTGCGCGCGCCGAAACCCACATCCGGGCCGCTTTTGAGACCACGCGCATGTTTCCTTCATCGCTTCAGGATTCCCGATTCACATCGCCGGTGGCACACCTGTGAGGAAACGCGGGATGGTAGCGCGCCGGGGCGTGTGGGCTTTGGCACGCTTTTTGCACCGCAAACACTTGCCA
>CAYYCI010000061.1:0-11731 GCA_964470215.1 uncultured Planctomycetota bacterium | reverse complement strand
CCTCCCCACCCGCCGCCGACGGGGCTATCGAGAACCCCATAATCAGGGGCCACACCTGGGGCGCCATCCCTCGCTTGACACCCACAGAGGACTGCGCTAGATTTTTCTTTGTTCCTGTTCGCCGGCGTGGTAGAGAGCGACATGGCCGACGAGGGAAAACCCGGCGCCGAGGATCAGCCCGAAGCGGAAAAGCCTCAAGAGAAGGAGTCCACGGGCGAAGCCGCCGAAACCCGAGAGGCGAAACCGCCGGCCGACGAGGCGGTCGAGACCCCCAAGGCCGAGTTCGTCGTCATCGTCCACAGTATTGCCACCCAGGCGCTCGTGGGCCTCGGAAAGATAAAAAACCCGCTGACTAACAAGAAAGAGGTGGACCTGAAGGGGGCGAAGTTCTCGGTGGACCTCCTCCAGGTCCTCGCCGAGAAGACCCGCGGCAACCTCACCGAGACCGAGGAGCGATACCTCCAGGGCATCCTCTACCAGCTGCGAATGGCCTATGTCGAGGCCGCGAAGTAGCCGCCCTCCCCGCGACCCACGGCGAGAACCCCAGACGGAGTGAGCGATAATGGACCTGCCGACCGGTCAAGCGATCAAGGAGGTGATGGGCTCACTCAAGGCCCGTCTCTCCCCTGCCGACTACGAGAAATTGGCCCCCCTGCTCAGCGACCTGATAGCGCTCCTCGAGCGCTCGCTCGAGGAAGAGCGGCGGCAGTTACGCGCCGAGCGGGCGGCCCTCGAGAAAGACCGCGAGGGCCTGGCGAAGTTGCGTCTTAGCCTTCAGGCCGAGCGTGAGGCGCTCGAGCGCGAGCGCGAGGCGCTCGAGCGCGAGCGCTCGCTGGCCAAGCGCTGGCGCGAGGCCGAGAAGACCCTCGACGATGCCCGCGAAGCCCTCAAGCCCCAATAACCCGCCACCCACCAGCGTCTCGCTCCGGGCTTCCCCATTGATGCCCACCGGTTGAGCAGGGCCGCGGGGCCAGAAAACCTGCCCTGGGACGGACAAGGACTAACACGGGCAGTGGCGCCCGCCCGGTGGTTTTCCGTCGCCCGTTATAGGGGGCGTTTTTTGGCCCCTTTTGGGCCTCGGCCCGGTCCGATGCGCAAGTCGGGTACCCACGGGTACTTGGCCAAATCCCAGCAAATCCTCTCAGCGGCCATGAAAGTTGGGCCTTCTATTCCGGGTACATTCCAGGCCCGGGCGCCTTGCAACGTGCCGGAAAAAGCATTAGGATCGAACATGATAAGGGGCAACGCATGGGGAACACGATGGGCGGGACCCAACTCGAGGAAGGAATGCGACAGCTTGAGAGGCAGCTCGAGGACTTGAGGGCGTCGAAGCCGGCGTGCGACACCACCGGCGCCCACGACGTGGGGCTTCTCCAGCTCGAGGATGGGCTGGACGACAAGCGCAAGGCCCTCGCACGTGAGCAAGACGACGACCGCACAGCGCCATAGGCCACGGAGGTGGCCGCCATGACGACCCCAGTGCCCAGGGCGTTCTGCCGGACCCACAAGCCTCGCCTTCAGCGCAGGATTGCGCGCGGGCTGCGCTCGGCGCGGCGAGTGGTGGATATCGCCTGTGGGAACTGCGACCTGGCTGACCTCCTCGCCCAGGACGATGGTCGGGAGGCCAAGCGGGTCCTCCGCCTCGGCGGCGAGGTCCTGATCGTGGACTTCCCGCGGTGCTCCCTCGCCCAGCGGCTGTGGAACGAGGACTACTACACCACTCGCCATAGGGAGGAGGACGAGACGATGCCCATCTTCGAGTACAAATGCAAGGTGTGTGGCTACGTGACCGAAGTGCTGGAACGATCCGGCAGTAGGGCTGCACACGAGTGCCAGAAGTGTGGCAGCCCCCAGGTGGGGAAGTTGCTGTCCGCCTTTGGCGTCGGCAAGGGCCGGTCGTCGAGCAGCAGCTCGTGTCCCACAGGCACTTGCCCGCTGCCGTAGCCAGGAAGGAGCGCTCGGATGGGACGACGACGGGGCCGAGGCGTCAGGCGGGCCGGCCACCGCGGCGGGCGCGGCGGAAGAAGGGGAAGGGGGCCTGGCGGGCCTGCGCCGGCACTGCCGCCGGGCATGGCTCCCGTTCCTCCTGGAGTGCCGCCTTCGGGTCCGCAAGATGTCCCAATGAGCCGAGAGGAGAAGATCAAGGCGCTGGCAGCTCAGGCCCAGGCCATCGAAGACCACCTCGAGGCAATAGGGGCGCGCATCGCCCAGCTTAAGCACGCACCCCAAGGCGCCACCGTGGTGGCGGTCGTGGACCCCGAACGTTGTGTGGGATGCGGGGTTTGCGAAGAGGTCTGCCCCACCGGGGCGATCTCGGTGGGTCAGATCGCCGGGGTGGACAGGACTAAGTGCACGGGTTGTGGTCGGTGCGTGGCCGAGTGCCCGCGGGGCGCGCTGAGGCTCCGGGAGGCCTGAGCCCTCTGCCCGTGGGGAAAACTCCCTGGAAGGAGTGCGGCAATCATGGCTGAGCAGCTCACTCGTTGCCGAGTCCACAGCAGTGGGTCCGATGCGGTGTCGCGCCGGGAGTTCCTGGGGGGAGCAACCGCTGGGGCGGCGGCCGGCGCAGTGGCGTTCCCGCGGGTGTTTGCCGAGGCCGCGGCGCCCGAGCCGCCCAGCCGCAGCAAGGTCGTGGAGGTGACGAACCCGGCCTGGCAAGAGGGCCGCAAAGTGAACGCCGCGGTGGTCCGACGGATGCTCGGGCGCGCGCTGATGGAGCTCACCGGCAAGTCGAATGCGGCGGACGCCTGGCGGGAGTTCGTCTCGCCGACCGAGCGGGTCGGCGTGAAGTTCAACAAGATCACCCGCAACGTGAGCGGGGCTAACCAGGCGGTCGGCGACGCGATCCTGGCGGGCCTCCTGCAAGCGGGGGTGAAGCGAGAGAACATCATCGTCGTCGAGGCGGTCGGAGCCCAGTTCCCCGGCACCGGCAGCTACGACGGCACCTACGGCCCCGAGGTCCACACGCCCCACGGCACCACCCGCCTCACCCGTTTCATCCGCGAGCAGGTGGACGCGGTGATCAACGTGCCCGACCTCAAGGAGCACGACCGGGCCGGGGTGACCCTGTCGCTTAAGAACCTCTCCCACGGCGCCTCGATCATGCTCCACCCGTGGAAGTTCCACAGCGGCTACTGCTCCCCCCACATCGGCGAGCTCCACGCCCTCAAGCCTATCGCAGGCAAGCGGCGGCTCAACATCCTCAACGGCCTGCGCGGCATCTTCCACCTCGGCCCCATGCCGCGAGGACGGCGGTGGCAGTGGGACCGCAACAGCCTGTTCGTCAGCACCGACCCCGTGGCGCTCGACGCCATCTGCCTGGACATCATCCAGGAGAAGCGCCGCGCGAGCCCTGAGGGCATCCCGGTCGTGGACCTCTTCAAGACCCGTCGCCGGCCCGTCCACATCGCCGACGCGGCCCGCATGGGCCTCGGCATCGCCGACCGTGACCGAATCGACTGGGTGAGGGTGGCCCGGGACTGACGACCAGCGGCATGGAGGCCGATAGCTTATTGTTTCTGCCGGCGGCCTGTGGGCTAGCGGATGACAAGACCTGAAGGGATCAGGAGCAGGTCAACAGATGCTTAGACCCATCAAGAACCGTCAAGACCTGGAGAAGGCGCGGGAAGAGCACAGAGACTTTCTCGTGCTGGCGTTCTGGGGAGACTTCTCCGAGGCCGCCCAGCGCGGCCTTGCCGAAATCAAGGAGTTCAGCCGACAGCAGGACGACGTGCCGGTGTACGTGATCGACGTCAAGGAGGTCCGGGGGCTGCACAAGGAGTTCGGGGTGAAGAAGGTTCCCACGGTCCTGGCCCTGGAGAAGGGCAAGGTGACCAGGTTCTTCGAGGGCGTCCAGAGCGCCCGGTTCTATGCTGTCCACCTCTCGGGGGCAGCGGCGAGCCGCGCCCCGGCGAGGGGGCAAGCGACGGTGCGGAGGGTGACCGTCTACAGCGGGCCGGGCTGCCCGGCCTGCGGCCAGTTGAAGGCATACCTGCGCCGGCGCGGCGTGGCGTTCCGCGAAGTCGATATCTCCCGCGACCCGAAGGCGGCCGACAGGATTGCTCGGCGCAGCGGAATGATGGCCGTTCCACAAACCGATGTCAACGGACGCCTGGTCGTCGGCTTCGACCGGGACAAGCTGGACAGGCTCCTTGGCATCCCTTCGGAAGGAGAGAAGTCATGAAGATGCGTCCCATCAACAGTCACGTGCTGGTCAAGCCGCTGGAGGCCGCGAAGACGACCCCAGGCGGCATTCACCTCCCCGATACGGCCAAAGAGGGGCAGAACGAAGGGGAGGTGATTGCCGTGGCAGAGGATGCGACCGAGGAGGTCGCCGTAGGAGACCGCGTGATCTACAAGGCATTCAGCGGCACAGAAGTCGAGAGCGAGGGAGAAGACTACCTTCTGGTGTCCTCCGAGGACCTCCTGGCCAAATACGTGGCCGCCGACGAGATACCTGAGTAGCCGGCCTTCTGGGGTTGAAGATGTCGCGGCGTAGTAAGGTGGAAATCAACGGCTTCCTCGCACGGCATTACGACCTGGTGATGGACCTCCTCTTTCTGGGAAACTATGGCCGGTTCGTGAGGAATGTCATAGCCAGGATGCAGATACGCCAGGGAGAAAGCATACTGGACCTCGGGTCAGGGACAGGCCGCAACATGTGCATGATGGTGGATGCCGTGGGGCCGACGGGTCGGGTTGTGGGAGTCGATATCGGCCAGCAGATGCTTGAGCAGGCCCGACGGCGCTGTCGGCCCCATCCACAAGTTGCTTTCCTGAAGGCGCGGGTGGAGGAGCCCCTTCCTTTCCGCCAGGAGTTCGACAAGGTCTGCCTTTTCTTTGTGGTCCACGGCTTCGAGGATGACGACAAGGAGCGTATCTTCGCCAACGCTCGCAAAGCCTTGAAACCTGGCGGCACGCTCTGGATCTTCGATTATGCCGAGTTCGCCCTCGAGGATCTGTGGTTCCCCGTGCGCTGGGCTTTCACGCGTTTCGAGTGCGAGTTGGCTCTCGAGTTCGTACAGTCAGACCTGAAGGGGATGTTGGCTCGCGCTGGATTCGGGCAGTTCGTATCATTCCATTTCCTTTGCGGCCTTCTGCGCTTAGCGGGCGCGCGGGTGCCGCCGGAGCCACAGGGAGAGAGGCAGCTTTCTTGCTTTGCTGGAGATCCGTCATGAACGTTGATGAGTGGAAAAAGCGCGTTGAAATGGAAAGGAAGCGCAAGAATTCCTTCTTTGCTTCCCATCCGATGTCGCCCCTCTCCTCAGACGATCGACGGGT
The DNA here is from genome assembly GCA_964470215.1 of uncultured Planctomycetota bacterium. Lineage (GTDB taxonomy): Bacteria > Planctomycetota > PUPC01 > DSUN01 > DSUN01 > CAYYCI01. The sequence continues at coordinate 6,454 of CAYYCI010000061.1, read as the reverse complement.
CTTTTCGGGGCTGGCGTACTATCCGCCCGATCCCGCCTATCGCTTCGAGCTCGACCTGCACGAGCATGCCTCCAAGGAAGTGCGCGAAGTCCAGGATACCGGGGGCAACGTCAGGCAGCTTGTGCGCTGGGGCGAGTTCCGCTTCCAGGTGGCCGGACGGCGGTGCGTGTTACAGGCCTACAAGAGCGACCCTGCGGAAGGACGCCTTTTCGTGCCGTTCAGAGACCAGACCAGCGGCAACGAAACCTACGGCGCCGGGCGCTACCTCGATCTCGAGCCAGGAAGCCACCTTACTGAGGATGGAAGATGGATCGTGGATTTCAACCAGGCCTACAACCCCTGGTGCGCCTACAGCGAAGCCTATGTCTGCCCTTTCGTTCCGCCCGAGAACTGGCTCGCCGTGGCCATCCGGGCAGGGGAGAAGAACTACACCCCTGCCGGCAAGTAGAGCGGACCCAGAATGAAGGAATTCCTCTACGGTTCCCCTGAGTTCCGCACCGAGCTGGCGAAGAGCGCCCACGCGGCCGGCGAGGTGGAGTTCCTCGAGTCCATCGCGAAGCCTGGCATGCGCGCCATCGAGATCGGTGGGAATCACGGCGTCACCGCAGTGACGCTCGCCTCCCGGATAGGCCGCGAAGGATGGCTCTATGCCTTCGAGCCTGTCCCTGAGTACTTCGCGCTCCTGGAGAGGAACCTTGCCCGAAACCACGTCGAGAACGCCAGCGCACACCAACTGGCGGTGACCGATCAAACGGGCCGGATTCGCTTCTACAAGCACGGCGGTGGGAGCGGCATCGCCCCGGCCGAAGAGGCCGAACAGATATGGGTCCAGGCGACGACCATAACCGACTTCCTTGCCGGCCACAAGGTGGATACAATCGACCTCCTGAATATGGACTGCGAGGGCAGCGAGCTGCTCGCCCTTCGGGGCGCCGAACCGCTGCTGCGGGAGAATGCTCCCCAGATCTTCTGTGAGCTCCACCGCGGATACCTTCAGCAGCTCGGTCAGTCAGCGGAAGAGCTGGTGGCGTACCTCCGACGCCTTGGCTACCAGGTCAAGCCGCTCCAGGTGGAGCGACTGCACGAAGAGACAACCTTTGAGGCGTGTTCCCACATCTATGCCTCCAAACCCGAGGCGAGTCGATGAACAAGGAAAGCAGAGCGAGAAATGGGCTGGGACGTGAGAATCTGCGTGGCTTTCACTTCTGCCCGGCTTTCGGGTAGCTCCCAGAGCTACCCGCTGCACCACCCGACGCAGAAACTGCTGAGCAACGAGGCGATGCTGAACGAGATACGCCGGCCTTGCCAAGGCGTCGAGTTCATCGGCACCACGGAAGTCGAGAAACCGCGGTACGCCGTGGGCAACATCCAGGCCCGCAGGCGATGACGCCCTGTCGTCAAGCCTGAGGACGCAACAGGACTGCAAAGGCATCTTTATCCCGACGCACACGGCGTGCATCGCACAGCCATCCTGGGCGATTTCGGGCACGAGATAAAGGAGATGAGCCGACTACTCGACTTTGAGGTCATCGAGGAGGACAGGAACCCGTCTCGAGAAGGGGATCGCTGATGGGCGGTAAGCCGAAGCCAACGCCGGATTTCGGAGAATTGGAGAAGGTGATAACGGGGCAAAAACGGCCCTCGAGGGTCCATCTGGTGGAACTGGGGATCGACCAGGAGGTGGTCCGCTTCATAATCGAGAACGTGTTCGGACAGGAATGGGTCCCGAATACCGAGCAGACACGCAGCCAGTACGCGCGCCAACACGTGACTTTCTATGCCAGGATGGGTTACGACTTCGCCACGGCATGGGCAGGGTTCGACAATATGCCCCAATTCAAGGGGCGCAAAGCCGCCGATACTGCCCAGCTTTCCCGCGGCGAACGCCACTGGGTGGAGGAAGGCGGCGGCATCGTAAAGGATTGGAGCGACTTCGAGCGGATCGCCTGGGACAAGATCACCCCCAATTTCAGTTGGCTCGACGAGATGCGGCGCGTCTTGCCCGACGGCATGAAGCTGGTCGTGGGAACGACGGTCTTCGAGATGATCCTGGAGAGGTTTATGGGCTATCAGGACCTATTCCTCCTGTCAGTGGATAACCCGCAACTCGTGGAGGCCGTCTTCACCGCTTGGGGCCAGAAGGTCTATGACTTCTACAGGCAGGCCATCCAGTACCCGGAAGTCGGCGCGCTCTTCCACGCAGATGACCTCGGATTCAAGACCGCCACTCTGATGAGCCCCGAGTTCCTCAGAAAGAACGTCTTTCCCTGGTTTCGCCAATACGTCGCCCTCGCACACGAGCAGGGCAAGACCTACTGGTATCACTGCTGCGGGAACGTTCTCGAGGTGATGGACGATCTGATCGAGGACGTCGGCATCGATGCGTTCCATTCCTTCCAGGACGTCATCATTCCGATCGGCGAGTTCCTCGATCGCTATGGCGACAAGGTCGCGGCGCTCGGCGGCGTGGACATGGACAAACTTGCCAGAATGGAGGAAGCCGAACTGCGCCGCTACGTGAGAACCATCCTCGGCGAATGCATGCCTGGGCGCTTTGCCTTGGGCTCAGGCAACACCGTGGCCAATTACATACCGGTCGAGAACTATCTGGCCATGGTTGACGAGGCGCGCCACTGGCCAGGTTGACCCTGCGGCGCGGCCCCTGCCCCTTCGGACCGGGGCAGCCGACAGGAAAGCGAAGCTCGCTGACTCCTGACAGACAGGAGAAAGCCACGAACGATGCAAAGCCAAACGGCGTCCAGGCGGCCGGATGCCGATGCTGCTTTTTCGCCTTCCCGAAAAATGAGACGGGGGCGACGCGCCGAGGCGTCGCCCCCGTCTCGGTTCTCACGCCGGCTAGATTTCGATCTCCTGGCGATCGATCTTGCCCAGGTCGGTCTCGCCGAGGCCCAACTCGCCCGCGCGGAGGACGTGGCGAATGGGCTTGCAATATGGGCCGAGGCCCTTCTCGGTGCGTTTGGCCTTGATGATCTCGCTGAGCACCATGTCGAGCGCCACAGGGTCGGTCGAAGCGACCACCCCGCAGTAGTCCCAGCGGAAACGCCCACCCTTGTACTGCGGTCCGCCCTCGTAGAGACCGTAAAAGGCATCGCAGATGCAGATGCGGGTCTTGGCCTTGATGGGCTCGAGGGCGTTCAGATCCGCCACGTAGAGGCAACTCTTCCCGCCGCGGTCGTCGCGGTGCAGGACCCAGGCGTTCGGCACCGTGCCCAGGTGGTTCTTCAGGGCGCCGCTGATGCCAGCCAGAACGTGGGTCTTCAGCATCGGCAGATTGATCAACACGTCGGCCCGATCCAGGATGTTGGTGATCTGGGTGTCGTGTGGGCCGGCCTTGACCTTCGGGCCATAGTCCTTATTGGTCGGATAGGCCAGTGGTTTGGTCTTGTCCTCGCGGTTGATCGCTATGCGAGCGGTGCGGAATGCCTTCTCGTCCCGGTCGTAGACGACGATGTTCCCCGGCTTCACCCCCGCCTTCAGGAGCCCGTCCGTCACCGCATTGACCACCTCGGGGTGGGTGGTCGCGCGGTCGAATAGCCCGTTGAACTTGATTGCGACCTTCTCGTTCGGCCTGACGAACTTCGCCCACGCCTTCGCCACGTCGTCGGTGCCGGCCAGGGTCGTCACCGCCTTGTCCACCAGCCGCTTGGCGATCTCGGCGTTCACCACATGGCCTTTGACGACCTGCTTCGACTTGTCGCGGACGATGACGACCTTCGGCCCAGCCGGCGCGGCTCCAACCAACGGCCCTGCGGCCAGCGCCGCAGCCGTCGCCGCGCCGGTGGCCAGGAACTCGCGTCGGCCCAGCCCACCTTCTTTCTCTCGCGCCATGCCTTTCTCCTTTTTGCGCTTCCGTCCCCGAACCCTTGCCCCATGAAACGCGATCGGCCGCCGAAAGTCAAGGACGGTTTCGCGGAGGAACATGGCCCTGGCTATGGCGACGGCTGGTCGGATGGCTCGCAGGGGCACGGCCGCTGGGCTGTTTCCTTCGTACCATGCGCGTGGAGAACAAAGCGCGCAAGAAGCCACCGCTTCGCTCCTGGCCGCGCTTGCAACGCGCATACCCGGTTGCTATCCTCAGCCATCACACGGGCCGAGCAGTATTGCTCTCGTCCCCATCGTCCCGAGGAGCGTCCATGCCGGAACAAGCCCGCCCGCCTGACTATGTCATGCAACTGATGGCCAGGGCGGCCAAAGCCAACCTCGCCGACCCCTTCCTGCGCGGAAGGCTCGTCGAACTCCCCCCCACGGGCGACCTCCTCATCGCAGGAGACCTCCACGGCCACGTCCACAACTTCCGCCGAATCGTCAAAATCGCCGACCTGCCACGCCACCCCAACCGCCACATCATCCTTCAGGAACTCCTCCACTCCATGTACGACGACACCCCCGACCGCTCCTACCAACTCCTCGAGCAGGCCGCCATCTTCAAGACCGTCTATCCTCGCCAGGTCCACATCATCATGGCCAACCACGACATCGCCGAACTCTACCGCCTGGACATAATGAAGAAGGGGCGAAGCGTCCTGCGGGCCTTCGAGACCGCCCTCGAGGATGCCTACCAGTTCAACAAGGATGTCGTCCACAAGGCATATTGCCAATTCCTCCGGACCCTCCCCTGGGCGGCGGCGACGCCCAACGGCGTCTTCATCTCCCACTCGATCCCCGACCGCAAGCACCTGGCGCTTTTCAGCCGCGAACTCTTCACCAACGCCGGCCCGGACGAGGACATGAACAAGGGCAGCCCGGCCTTCCACCTGACCTGGGGGCGGGACGTCTCGAGAGCCACGGCGCAGGAATTCGCCCGCAGGGTCGGTGCCCGGGTAGTCATCACGGGCCACCACCCCTGCCGCCAGGGCCACAGCGAGCCGACCCCGTGCCACATCATCCTCGACAGCAAGGATGCCCACGGCGCCTTCCTGTTGATGCCGCTGGGCGGAGCCCCCACCCAGGCCGACCTCGTTCCCCGCATCCGCTTCCTCAACTTCTGACCTCGGACCTCGCCTCGGCCAGCGCGCAGCCTCTGCCCCAAACGCCTCTGAAACCCAGAACCCCAGCCGAACGCCGAGGACACTTGACGCCCCCCCCCCGTCTCCGACAACCCATAACCGACAAACCCTGACCACTAACCGATAACCAAAAACGATCGCGGCCCTCTCGTGCCCTTTCTGCCCTTGGTGGATTGCCAGGACGGCCGTGGAGGCCTCCCGTCGGATTCCCCGGACAGCCGTCCGGCGCCCCGGACTGACGGCTTCCGCGGTGTTGACGCCCGTCAACATGGCGTTGCCAAACGTCAACATGCCATTAAACATCTATCGGCCAAGGCATTACGCCCCAAATTCGCCCTTTTTCCAGATCCCCCCGTTGCCAAAAGTCAACGCGCGCCCCGGTAGTGCCATAATGGCACTCGATTCTGATTCTCAATCGCGGCGCGTAAGGGTAATCATAGAGCAGTGTTAGAGATTAGGTGAGCGTCGCGAAAAGAGCGCCGCGCGACTGGCACGCCAGTTGCATTACACTCAGCAGAATCTTGAGAGTTTTTTGGAAATGCAGATGATCACAGCGGCAAACACGGGTGCGGATTGCCGCCAATCCCCCCGCGAATGCCCTCAGCCACGGACGGCGTTCCCAAAGTCAAGAAAGGAGGTGGGCCTTTGGGACCGTGACCGCCCGACTGAGGCAATCGAGGCTCCAGCAAAGGGAGCCGAAGCGAGCGGAGGGAGAAGAAACTGAAAACTGAGAGCCCCAAAAACTCGAAAACCAGCGAGAAACGGAAAGGAGACCGAAAGTGAGGAAATTGACACTTGCCGCCTTGTTGTTGGTGCTTGTCAGCCTCCCAGCACAGGCGCTGGTCATGCAACTCGGTGACCTGCGATTCAAGATCATAAACTATGACGTGGGCACCCTCTACAGTGCGGTGGGCCCATACACCTACAATAACGCCGCCGAAGCCGATGCTAACAAAGTAGCGCAATGCGCTGGCGCATACCCCCTCAGTTACACCCCGTCGGGAACTGACGGGATGGAAGATAGTTGGGGCATCCTCTACGTCAGCGAAATCTACAACGTCAACGACCCCCTGAACCCATTTTGGAGGCCTAGTGCGAACGAAGAAATCACCGGTATCTTCTACGACATCGAGGACCTGTTCGTCAAGAAACTCACCGGGCAGCCGACGGCCATCTACGGTCAAGGCTTCAAACTGGACCTGTACTACGACACCACGCCTGACTTCGACCCCACCCAAGGCGTGGCTGGCCGCACGAGCCAAACCCAGTACAACACGGCCACCGACGGCTCGAAGCTGCTCTCCATCGTCGGTGCACCTGGCTCCTTCTATGCCGACTACGGCGGCATGGTCAGCCCTAGCTCCCAGGTCGTCCTCGCCGCTTCGTTCCGCAGCTACTTCGACTTCAACGCCAAGACCGGTTGGGGC
>CAYYCI010000060.1:0-11986 GCA_964470215.1 uncultured Planctomycetota bacterium | reverse complement strand
AGTGCTCACCACGGCCAAGGGAGAGGTCTTGTGCTACAATGCTGCCCGCTGAGGGAGCACGTCATGCGCGTCGCAGTCCTTGCGAGCCTGTCGGTTCTCTGGGCGCTGTCGGCCCCCGGCGCTAGCCCGGGGGAACGAGCGACCCGACTCCTCGCCGACTCGGGGGTGAAGGGCGGGCTGATCGTCCACCTCGGCTGCGGCGACGGCCGGCTGACGGCCGCGCTGCGCGCCTCGGAGTCCTATCTCGTCCAGGGCCTCGACACCGACCCCGCGAACGTTGCCAGGGCGCGGCGACACATCCAATCCCTCGGCCTTTACGGGCCGGTGTCGGTGGACACTTTCGACGGCAAACATCTGCCGTATGCGGACAACCTCGTGAACCTTCTGGTGGCCGAGTCGCTCGGCGAGGTGAGCGAGGCGGAGGTGATGCGGGTGCTCGCGCCGTCAGGCGTCGCGCTCGTCGGTGGGAAGAAACTCGTCAAGCCGTGGCCCAGCGAGATTGACGACTGGACCCACTTCCTCCACGATGCCTCGAATAACGCCGTGGCACACGACCGCCTGGTCGGTCCGCCGCGAAGGCTCCAGTGGATCGGCGGGCCGCTATGGTGCCGCAGCCACGAATACGACTCCAGCCTCTGCGCAATGGTCTCCGCTAGAGGGCGGCTCTTCTACATCTTCGACGAAGGGCCGACGGGGATCGTCGCGCCAAACATTCCCGACCGCTGGACCCTCATCGCGCGCGATGCCTTCAGCGGGGTGGTTCTCTGGAAACGCCCGATCGCCGACTGGGGCTGGCGGGCCTGGCGCCCGCAGATGAAACAAATGAACTGGCGCCGCATGCGCAGTTACCGCTGCGCCTCGCCCCTGTCCGTCCCGCGCCGCCTCGTGGCCGCGGGCGACCGCGTGTTCGTCACCCTCGACTGGACCGCCCCGGTCACGGCGCTCGATGCCGCCACGGGGCGCACCCTCCTGACCTTCGCCGGCACCGACCACGCCGACGAGATTCTCTACCACGACGGGCGGCTCGTGGTGTGTGTCCGCCCGCCCGGCGGCCGAACGGCGATCATGGCTTTCGAGGCCGCCAGCGGACGAAAACTCTGGCAAAGCCAGCCCATGCACATCGCGCCCCTCACCCTGGCCGCCGCCCACGATGGCGTCTTCCTCTGCTCGGACAACGCGGTGGTTTGTCTCGACGGGGCTTCCGGCCAGGCCAGATGGCGAACGGCTCTACCGGGAGCCGGCGCCCCACTGGTGGTCTATCGCAATGTCGTCATGTGCAAGGGCAGGAGCCACCTGGTCGGGCTTTCGGCCGCCGACGGCCAGGTGCTCTGGCGCTTGCCTCCCCCGCGCGGCTTCAGCGTGGCAAACCCGCCCGACCTCTTCGTGGCCGATGGCCTGGTGTGGTATGGGCAGGGCCGAGGCGAGCCGGGGGCTCTCACCGGCTACGACCCCACCACCGGCCGGCCCGCACGCACGGTGAAACTCGGCCCGGTGCTCACGCGCGGCCACCATTTCCGTTGCTACCGTAGCAAGGCCACCGACGACTATCTGCTCCTGGGCAAGCGCGGTGTGGAGTTCCTGGCCATCCGCGGCGGACAGCACTCGCGCCACAATTGGGTCCGCGGGGCCTGTCGCTATGGTCTCCTGCCCTGCAACGGCTTGCTCTACAGCACACCGCACCCGTGCTTCTGCTTCGCGGGGGTGAAGCTGGGCGGCTTCCTGGCCCTCTCGCCCGAGGCGGCGCGTCTCCCCGGCAAAGGAAAGCCGCGCCTGGTCCGCGGCCCCGCCTACCCGCCCCGCGACGATTCGCCACTCCCCACTCCCCACTCGCCACTCGCCGCTTCCGACTGGCCCATGTATCGCCACGACCCGCGCCGAAGCGGCTCCTCGAAGACCGCTGTGCAGTGGCCGGTCGGCGTCGCCTGGGCGACCCGCCTCGGCGGGCGCCTCACCCAGCCGGTGGTCGTCGGCGACGGGCTCTTCGTGGCCCAGGTGGATGCCGGGCGGCTCTGGTGTCTGGACGCCGCCACGGGCAAGCCCCTCTGGGACTACACGGCAGGCGGCAGGATCGACTCGGCGCCCAGTTTCCGTCGCGGGCTGATCCTCTTCGGTTCGGCCGACGGATGGGTTTATTGCCTGCGGGCCTCGGATGGGGCGCTGGCCTGGCGATTCCAGGCCGCGCCCGAAGACCGCCGCATCGTGGCCTTCGGGCGGGTGGAGTCGGCATGGCCCGTCCACGGAAGCGTTCTGATACTCGATGGTGTGGCCTACTTCGTTGCGGGGCGGTCGAGTTTTCTCGACGGCGGCTTGTTCCTCTACGGCGTGAACCCGCTGAGCGGCGAGGTGGTGTGTGGCGCGCGGCTCGACGGGCCACATCCCGACCCCGGCAAACCCGACGCGGCCGCCTATGCGATGGAGGGGGCGAAGTCGGACATCCTGGTCTCCGACGGCAACCTGATCTATCTTTTCTTCAACGCCTACGATAAGCGCCTGCGCAAGCAGCCCACGCCGGTCCTCGGCCAGCCGGGCATCCGGAATCTCGGCGAGCGGAAGTTCACCGAGCATCTCTTCACCAACTCCGGCTTCCTCGACGACTCGTGGTTCAACCGCAACCACTGGGTGCTCGGCGATGTGTGGACTGCCTTCAACTTCGCCAACCAGGCGCCCAAGGCCGGCCAGTTGGTCGTCTTCGGCGACGAGCGTGCATATGCCGTGAAGTGTTTCGTCCGGCGGAACATGCTCAGCCCGCTCTTCTTCCCGGCCACTGACGGCTATTTCCTCGTGGCCGACAAGGTCACCACCCGGCCCGCCATCGTCAACGCCCGACGCCGCGACCCCTACATCCGGTGGCTGCCCCAGGACGGAAAGCTGATGAAGTGCTGGAACCTCGACGTGGGCTTCGCCCGCGGAAATCCGCCGGAATGGATGAGCAACGTGCCGGTGCGCATTCGGGCCATGGTGCGGGCAGCCAACGCGCTCTTCGCCCTCGGGCCGCCCGACGTGGTCGAGCCAAAGGACCCGACCGCCGCGCTGGAGGGCCGGCGCGGCTCCCTGTTGCTGGTCTTCGATCTCTCCAGCGGCCGCAAACTCGACGAGCGGCGGCTCGACCTGGCGCCCGTCTTCGACGGCCTGGTGGCCGCGCGCGGCCGCCTCTTCGTCTCGGCAATGGATGGAAGCGTGGTTTGCCTCGAACGGAAGGAGAAGACGCCTTGAACACACCGCAGGAGCGAGGAGTGGAAAGGATGAGAGCCAGGGCGATTGTCGTCTCGGTGTTGGGACTGGCGCTCGCGGCTTCCGCGGCAACCCCGAAGGAACAGGCGAGCGAGATTCTGGCCTCGAGCGGGGTGAAGGGCGGGCTGGTCGTCCACCTGGGCTGTGGCGATGGGCGCCTGACCGCCGCACTCGCCGCCACCCCGGCCTATCTCGTCCACGGGCTCGACCCCGACGAGGCGAGCGTCTCCAAGGCGCGCGACCACATCCGCTCCCTGGGCCTCTACGGCCAGGTCTCGGTCGAGAGTTTCAATGCCACACAACTTCCTTACAACGACAACCTGGTGAACCTCCTGGTGGTCGAGAACCCCGGCAAGGTGGCCAGGGCCGAGATGATGCGCGTGCTGCGCCCCGGCGGGGTGCTGCTGGTCCGTCAGGGGAGCGGATGGGCCAAGTCGGTCAAGCCCTGGCCGAAGAACATTGACCAGTGGACACACTACCTCCACGGCCCGGACAACAATGCGGTGGCCAACGACACGGTGGTCTCGGCCCCGAGGGGCATCCAGTGGGTGGCCGGGCCGAAGTGGCAGCGCAGCCACGAGGAACTCGCCTCGATGAGCGTGGCCGTGACCGCCGCGGGCAGGCTCTTCTACATTATAGACGAAGGCCCGCTCGACTCGCTGCGCTACCCGGCCGACTGGAAAGTGGTGGCCCGCGACGCTTTCAACGGCGTGCTCCTCTGGAAGCGGAAAATCCCCCGCTGGACCGACCACATCCGCCACTTCCGCGCCGGGCCGGCCCATCTCCCGAGAAGGCTCGCGGCCGCCGGCGACAGGGTCTATGTCACCCTCGGCCTCGCCGCTCCCGTCAGCCAACTCGACGCCGCAACAGGCAAGACCCTCCAGACCTACAAGGGCACCGAATATGCCGAGGAGATAATCGTTGACGGGGGCGTGGTCTACCTCGTGGTTGGCAGTTCAGAGGTGATTCGTCGCGGCCCGGGGCTTTTCGCCCGCGGAGAGCCGAAGCCCAGCCCCTTCCGCTTCATCTGCGCCATCGAGGCCGAGACGGGAAAGTGGCTCTGGAAGCGCGACTTCTCCAAGGGCGAGTTCCTCCTCCCACTAAGTCTCACCGTCCGCGACGGACGGGTGTTCTACAAGACCACGGGCCACGTCGGCTGCCTGGACGCCCGCACCGGCAAGCCCCAGTGGGAGACGCCTGCCCCCAGCCTGACGAAGCGCATGTCCTGGTCGGCGCCCACGGTGGTCGCCACCGAGGGGGTCCTGCTCTGCGCCGACCGCGAGCCGCCCAAGGGCTCGGGTTCGGTTTCCAAGGGCCTGGTCGAATGGGGCGTCGGCGGCTGGAACGCCCCGGGCTTCCAGCGCAGAGGCCCATGCACGCTCCGCGCCTACGATGTCAGGACGGGCAACGAACTGTGGTCCGCTCCCTGCCAGGAAAACTACAACGCCCCTGCCGACGTCTTCGTCGTCGGCAACCTCGTCTTCTTCAGCCCGTCGTATGCCGGCCACGACCTCAAGACCGGCAAGGTCGTCAGGACGCTCAAGACGACCGGCGCGCCTGTCGGCATGGTCCACCATCGCTGCTACCGCAACAAGGCATCCGTCCGCTACATCTTCACCGGCCGGTCGGGGGTCGAACTGATCGATCTGAAGAAGGGCTGGGTGGGGAACAACAGCTGGATACGCGGCACCTGCCAGCACGGGATCATGCCGGCGAATGGCCTGCTCTACGCCCCGCCGGATGCCTGCGCCTGCTTCCACCTGGTGAAGGTCCGCGGCTTCTTCGCCGCCACGACCAAGGAAGGCGGCACCGGCGGGATGCCACGGCCAGCCCCGAACGCCCTCGAGAAGGGCCCGGCCTATGGAAAGGTCCAACTCGGGGCACCGGCCAGCCCCGAGGATTGGCCTCTCTACCGCCACGACCCCCAGCGCGGCGGGGCTTGCCCGACCAGGTTGACCGTCCCGCTGGCGAAGGCGTGGTCGGTGAAGTTGGGCGGCAGGCTCACCCAACCCATATTGGCCGACGGCAAGGTTTTCATCGCCGACCGCGACGCCCAGACCATCTACGCGCTCGACGCCCGCGACGGGAAGGTGCTTTGGCGCTTCGTCGCTGGCGGCCGCGTGGACAGCCCACCGGCATTCTATCGCGGCCTCCTGCTCTTCGGCGCGGCCGATGGCCGGGTCTATTGCCTACGGGCCTCGGACGGGGAATTGGTCTGGCGCTTCCGCGCCGCCCCGCTCGACCGCCGCGTCGTGGCATTCGGTCGCCTCGAGTCGGTCTGGCCTGTCAACGGCGCGGTCCTCGTCCAGAATGGCTCGGTCTATGCGGCGGCGGGCCGGAACTCCTTCCTGGACGGCGGCATCGTCCTCCATCGCCTCGAGCCGCTGACAGGGAAGGTGCTCGCCCGCCAGGTCGTTTACCACCTGGACCCCAGCACGGGCAAGCAACTGGCCAGGGAAGGCAAGGGGAGGTTCAGGACGTTCGACATGGAAGGCGTTCGGACCGACGTTCTGGTCGGCGATGGCTCCGATTCCGTTTTCCTGCGCCAGATGCGGTTCGACGCCGACCTCGAGCCCGTCAAGGAACCCAAGCCCCATCTCTTCGCGGTCACGAGCCTGCTCTACGACAAGTGGTTCGTCCGCGCCTACTGGCTCCTCGGCACCGACGTCGGCGCCGGCTGGGGCGGTTGGGCCTCGATGGGCAACATGACCCCCTCGGGGTGGATTCTCGCCTTCACCGACAAGGTGGTCTACAGTTACGGCCGCAAGACCTACAAGGCCGGTGGAACTGGCCATCGTGCCGACGCCTGTCACCTCTTCGCCCAGGAGAACAAGCCATACGCTGGAGGCGTCGGCCGCCGCGGCAGCCGGCGAGGCAAGCCCCCGGCCACGCGCTACCTCTGGACCAAGGACGACTCGCTGGTCGCGCGGGCCATGACGGTGGCCGGCGACAAGCTCTGCATCGCGGGCCTGCCCAACGTTGCCCGCCGCGCAACCAACATCCTTGCCTTCACCAACGAGAAGGAGGCAGTCGAGGCATACCTGGGCAAGCGCGGCGTCGCCCTCAGGGTGCTCTCGGCTAACGATGGCAAGGTCCTCTCGCAGGTCCGCTTGCCCGCCAGGCCGGCCTGGGACAGCCTGATCGCCGCTCGCCGGCGGCTGCTCATCGCCACGGAGGACGGACAACTCCTGTGCTTCACTGGCAAGTAAGTGAGGGGACGGCCCGTGAGACGATGCCTGCTCCTGTCGGCGGCTTTAGCCCTGTTCGTCGTCCCATCCTGGTTCGCGGAAGCGGCCGAAGGCCAGGCCGGACGCATCCTGGACCTCTCGGCTCTCAGGGGTGGGTTGGTGGTCCACATCGGCTGCGGCGACGGCGCCCTGACAGCCGCGCTGCGCGCCGGGCCGGGCTGGCTAGTCGAAGGCCTCGAGACCAGCCCGAAGGCGGTCGAGGCGGCGCGCCGACGCGTCGCCTCGCTCGGTCTTTCCGGCTTCGTCTCCTTCGCACTCTTCGATGGGAAGAACCTTCCCTATGCCGACAACCTTGTGAATCTCCTCGTGGTGGATAAGCCCTATCGCGTGCCGCGAGCCGAGATGCTTCGGGTGGTCTGTCCCGGCGGCGTTGTCTTGATCAGGGAAGACGGGAGTTGGCGCAGGGTTGTCAAGCCCCGCCCGAACGGAATAGACGAATGGACCCACTTCCGCCACGGGCCGGATGGGAACATGGTCTCGCACGACCGCCTCGTCGGCCCGCCGCGCCACGTCCACTGGCTCGCCCCGCCCCGCTTCCAGCGCCACCACGGCATCGTCCCGAGCATCACGAGCGCCGTGACCTCGGGGGGCAGGCTCTTCTATATCATAGACGAGGCCCCCCTGGGCCTTTGCGGCATGCCCGACCAGTGGCACCTGGTCGCACGCGACGCCTTCAGCGGGGTTCTTCTCTGGAAGCGCCCCATCGCCGATTGGGGTTCGAGGGCGTGGAGCTACATGACCGAGTGCCACGCCTCGCGTTTCAACCACCCGCTCCACGTTCGCAAGCGGCTGGTCGCCATCGGCGAACGCGTGGTCGTCACCCTGGGGTTCAACGCGCCGATCAGCGTGCTCGACGCCGCCACGGGGAAGACCGTTCGGGTCCTCGACGAGACGAAGTTCGCCGACGAGTTCGTCGTACGCGATGGCGTCATCTTTGCTGCGGTCAACGATCGCCCACAGAAGCCGTGGCCGGGAAAAGGCGTGGACCCGCACCCGACCGGGGAGTCGCCGCCTCCGTCGAAAAAGCAGGTCGTGGCCATCGAAACCGCTAGCGGCAGAACGCTCTGGAAGGCGGGCCCCTTCGTGGGCCTCGCGGCCAAGCCCGACAGGCTCGGCTCGATGCGACACTTGAATCTGACGGCGGGCGAGAAGGCGGTCTTCGTGGTGGACGAGCGCGACATCGTGGCGCTCGAGGCTGCCAGCGGCAAGACGAAATGGCGGATGAAGCGTCTCGACGCCGACCTGAAACTGCCGCGCAGCATCTTCCGCAGCATTGGCGACCTCTACCACAAGTTCTGGCCGACGGCCATGCACACGGTCGTGGCCAGTGGGCGTCGGCTCTTCATCTTCTACCCTGCCCTCGGCACCCTCCAGGCCCTCTCGGCCCCCGATGGGAAGGAACTCTGGCGCTTCGAGGGGCATCAGCCCATCGCCTACCTCGACCGCCCCGACGTCCTCGTCCTCGATGGGCTGGTGTGGCTTGCGGACCGCAAGAGGATGGAGTTGATCGGCCTCGACGCGGCAACCGGGAAGGAGAAACGCGCCTTATCAATCCAGAGGGTTCTCAAGGTGGTCCACCACCATCGCTGTTATCCGAATCGCCTGACCGCGCGGTATGCGATCCTGGGCCGCCGCGGCGCCGAGTTCGTTGACCTGGCCACGGGGAAGATAACCTTCAACCACTGGGCGCGGGGTGGTTGCCGCCTGGGCCACATCCCGGCCAACGGCCTGCTGTACCGCCCGCCCGACCACTGTCGCTGCTACATGGCCTTCGAGCCGAGGGGGTTCATGGCCCTCGAGTCGGAGGAGACCGTGGGCCGATTCGAGATCGAAGAGGCCAATCCCCTCGAGCGGGGCCCCGCGTATGGTCGGGCCTCTGAGGACGGGGCCGAGTATCGCGACGAATGGCCGAGCTTCCGCCACGACCCCTTCCGCAGTGGCTTCGCTTCGCACCCACTCCCCCGCCAGTTCCGCCTGGCCTGGCGAGCCACACCAGGGCGCGGCCTCACCAGCCCGGTGGTGGCGGGCGGCCGCGTGTTCTGCGCCACCGCCGACGACCATCGGGTCCACGCCCTCGACGCGGCCAGCGGCAAGCCCCTCTGGTGGTTCGTGGCCGGGGGACGGGTGGACTCTCCGCCGACCATCTACGACGGCCACGTGGTCTTCGGCTGCCACGACGGCTGGGTCTATTGCCTCAGGGCGCGCGATGGCGAGTTGGCCTGGCGGTTCCGCGCGGCGCCGGGCAGCCGGCGCATCGTGGCTTTCGACCAGCTCGAGAGCGCCTGGCCGGTCTGCGGAAGCGTCCTGGTCTCTGGCGGGCTGGTGTATTGCGTGGCGGGGCGCTCGTCGCTCCTCGACGGCGGCGTGTGGGCCTACGCGCTCGACCTGAAGACCGGGCGCGTCCTCCAGAAGAAACGGATCGCGGAGGTCCAGACCGGCACGAGGACAGCCGGGAGGCTTCCGACCGGCGCGCTCAACGACATCCTGGCGACCGACGGGCGCGCGGTGTGTCTGCGGGGGCGTCCGCTGGGCCTCTCGACCTCGCTGAGCGGAGCGTGGCCGGAGGAGTTCGCAACCCTCGCGCCGCGGCTTCGAGTGGATGGAGGCTTCTTCAACAATTTCTGGTTCCACCGGGCCTACTGGTCTCTCCAGGGGGCTGGCGCGGCCAGGGCGATGGGCAACTTGATGGTCCTCGACCGCCAGCGGTGCTTCGTGGCGGCGGCGAACGTGCCCAAGAACAACAACTTCTCGTTCCACATTCCCGCCGGCGGCGACCTCTCTCGCATCGGCGCCAGGGGCGTGCCGGGAGTGCGGGCCCGGTGGCTGCGGGACCTCAATATCCAATCCGGCGGCTGCATCCTGTCGGCATCGCCTCTGCGCCGCGCACGAGGTCGGCGCGCCGGCGACGCCGACAAAACCGCCTGGCGAATCCCGAAACTGCCGCTCATGCCGTGGGCGATGGTGGCCGATGGGCGCACGCTCTTCGTCGCCGGCCCGCTGGACAAGTGTGAGCCAGGAGACCCCTGGGCACACTTCGAGGGGCGTGCCGGGGGATCGCTCTACGCGATGGATGCGGCCAGTGGGAAGAAACTCAGCGAGCTGCGAATCGAGGCCCCGCCGACCTGGAACGGCATGGCGGCGGCCAAGGGGCGCATTTTCGTCTCCACCACGAAGGGAGCGCTGGTGTGTCTGGAAGGGGAATGAAGGTGCACAGGCTGGAAAGCCCGCCGGGGATGTCCCGAACTCCGTTGAAATAGGCGGCGGCCCGCGGCTCATCTTAGGCCCGCTCCTTTCCCGGCGCAAGCGCGGTCGGCAGGACGCCGCGCTTGACATCGAGGCGAAGAGTGCGATAATAACTTCCGTTGACGCCAAGAGTTGGCACGCTGAGTCAATTCCTGGCGCGGCCACGGAGAGGTGGCTGAGCGGTCGAAAGCGCCGGATTGCTAATCCGGTGGTGGGGGAATAATCCTCACCCGCGGGTTCGAATCCCGCCCTCTCCGCCAAGAAGCCCCTGAGGCCCGAGCCTCAGGGGCTTCGCACGTTTGGGCCGCACGGACAGGCACGCTTGAGGACGGACCCGCGGACGGGAAGCGAACAGAAGGACAGGGATGAGGTCGTTTGTTTTCATCAATCCTCCGGCTGCCTCAGCAGATCGCCGCGGAAGTCGGCCTTGGCCGAGGGGGCGCGTCTCGCCCCGCGCCAGGCACAGGCTCGAAAGCCTGAGACTATGAAGGAACCTCGCGCATGGTCTTGGAGGGGGCCGGGGCTGTGGGTTTTGCCGCGCTTTTGTGCACCGTGGGTTCCCAATGCAGACGAGAAGGAAAAGAATGCTTTGCCGAAAGGGAGCAACTCGATGATGCGGGCGGTGTTCTTCGCGGGCCGAGACGGCCCGCCTGCAAACCTCGGCTGCGGGAGCCGGCGATGAGCGTTCCGAGGATGTTCATGGCGACCGCTCGGTCGGGAGCGGTGGGCCCCTGGCCTGTTCTGTAGAGGCACAGGAACGACGAGACGAGCGGGGCGCCGAGCGCGAATGGGGAGAACGCAACCTTTTTGACGGCAGGAGTCCTCCGAGGGCGACTTCCTTGGCGGCCTGGGCGGTCGGGACTATCCCGAGGCGGCGTGGTCGAGGAACCCGATGCCCCTATCGGCTATCAGGAATGGGGCGAACATGCCCGCTCCCACGCACCACAGCCAACACACCCGTCGCGAAGGACATCGAGGCCGGGACCTCGCGGATGGCGGCGAGGCGTTCTGGCGGCGCGCCGCTGATGACATATCGCTGGACTTCGATGAAAGAAAGCGGAGGGCAACGATGGCTTGGACCGAGAGGAATGCGGAGGCGATGGTCGAGCTGCGATGCCTGTGTGCGACCGGCGAGTGGGACCGCTTCTGGGGCTTCGAGGAGCTCTGGAAGCGCATCAGAACCCTGGCCGCCTGAAGAACCCCCGGAACCGGGGCCAGATTCGGGCTTGACAAGGGGCCAGTGGAGGGTATAATAGTGGAGCGCGCTGGGGCGGAAGGCTTCCGCCCAGCCTGGCTCTTTGACAAGTCGGTAGCCCCGTGGCGTGAGGTTGTGGGGCGAGCCTCTTTCGGAGGCGAGCTCGGAAAACCTTCAAAAGACGGCACCGCAAGCTCACGCCGAGACGTGCGCTCGCGTGTGCTGAGCCTTGAACTGGAGGGTATGATACTGGCTCAGAGCGAACGCTGGCGGCGTGGATTAGGCATGCAAGTCGTGGGAGAAACCCGGCTTTTAGTCGGGGAGTAAACCGGCGAACGGGTCAGTAACACGTGGATAACCTGCCCCCGAGACCGGTATAACCCGCCGAAAGGCGGGCTAATCCCGGATACGCTCCGCCGTTGCATGGCGACGGAGGAAAGGCGGGGACCCCGAAAGGGGCCTGCCGCTCGGGGAGGGGTCCAAGTCCTATCAGCTTGTTGGTGGGGTAACGGCCCACCAAGGCTAGGACGGGTACGGGGGCTGAGAGGCTGTCCCCGGACACTGGGACTGAGACACTGCCCAGACTCCTACGGGAGGCTGCAGTCGAGAATCTTCCCCAATGGGCGCAAGCCTGAGGGAGCGACGCCGCGTGGAGGATGAAGGCCTTCGGGTCGTAAACTCCTGTTGGGGGGTATGATGGGGCGGAGTGCTAATACCATTCCGCTCTGACGTAAACCCCTGAGGAAGCCACGGCTAACTCCGTGCCAGCAGCCGCGGTAAGACGGAGGTGGCAAGCGTTGCTCGGAATCACTGGGCTTAAAGAGCGCGTAGGCGGCCGGGTGTGTCCGGCGTGAAAGCCCTCGGCTCAACCGAGGAACTGCGTCGGAAACTATCCGGCTTGAGGGCAGGAGAGGAGAGCGGAACTCCCGGTGGAGCGGTGAAATGCGTAGATATCGGGAGGAACGCCGGAGGCGAAGGCGGCTCTCTGGACTGCTCCTGACGCTGTGGCGCGAAAGCCAGGGGAGCGAACGGGATTAGATACCCCGGTAGTCCTGGCTGTAAACGATGG
>CAYYCI010000059.1:0-12000 GCA_964470215.1 uncultured Planctomycetota bacterium | reverse complement strand
GTCCCAAGTTCGAGCCGAACCACACTTACCTCGTTACTTACTGCGTCTATTCGTTGAACTTCCCCCCTTCTCGGGCCTCCTTCAGGTTCTCGCTCGGGAAAGGACCTGAAGACGCCACCATCCATTTGATAGAACAACACCCTGACCCAGCTGCCTGAAGAGGGACGAGCGCGGTGGTCAAACCTGGGCGAAGAAGGCGGCGACCTCGCGCAGGCGGGCGGGGATGTCGATCCCGGCGGGGCATTTCTCGACGCACTGGCCACACTCGACGCAATCCGAGGGCTTCTTCTCGAGGCTGCGGTAGAGCTCGTGGCCCAGGTGTTTGAGGTTGCCGGGGTAGTCGCGTGCCATGTCGGCCGCGCGGAAGACCTCGGGAATCTCGATACCCTCCGGGCACGGCTGGCAGTAGCCGCAGCGCAGGCACCGCTGGCCGTAACGGTAGGATTTGCGCAGGCGGCCTACCGTGGCGATGACCTCGGCGCGTTCCTCCTCGCTCAACGGGCCTCGTTCGACCGCCGCAACGTTCCCCTCGACCTCGCGAACGCAGGTCATCCCGGGGATGACGGTGCAGACGTGTGGGTTGGAGATGACCCATCGGAGCGCGCCGGCCACCACCGGGTCGGGGCTCACCGGCTGGCCGTCCCGGCCGGGTGGGCTGACCAGTTGGCCGCCGCTGAGGGGCTTCATGATCACGGTGCCGAGGTCGCGTTCTCTGGCCAGAGGCAAGAGCGCTCCCGAGCCTTCAGGATCGAGAACCGAGTAGGCGGGCATCAGAAGCTCGAATGCCCCGCTCTCGATGGCCTTGCGCATGGTGGCCAGGTCGCGGTGGATCGAGACGCCGATGTGGCCAATCTTCCCCTGGTCCCTGGCCTTGACGGCGGCCTCGTAGCCGCCGCCAGGTCCCATCACCTGTTCCCAGGTTTCGGGGTCGCTGACGGTGTGGAGGAAGAGGATGTCCACGTGGTCGGTCTGGAGGTTTCTGAGGCTGGTCTCGAGGTCGGCGGCAAGGGCGTTGGCGGTGCGGCCGTGGCTCTTGGTGGCGAGGACGAACTCGCCTCGTCGGGAGGCGAGTGCCCGCCCGATCATCTCCTCGCTGGTGCCATAGGCGCGGGCGGTGTCGAAGAAGTTTATGCCCAGGTCGAGCGCGCGGTTGAGCGCCGCCGCCACCTCGTCCTCGGGGCAATTGCGGAACTTGATGCACCCGAAGCCCAGGAGCGAGACCCGCAGACCAGTCGAACCAAGTTGGCGGTAGTCCACCCCGAGCCCTTTCCGCTATCGGGTTTGCCGGGTGTGGCGCGGATTATAGTCTGCGCCGTCCGGGCGATCAAGCAAGTGGCCAGTCGGCCTGCCGGACCGGTCTGACCTGTCGGACCTGTCTGACCTGTCGGACCTGTCTGACCTGTCGGAGCCTCCGACTGATTGACTCGTCCATGAGGCAACGATATAATCCGGCCGATAAGACGGAACGCGAGCCGGGTTGTCAGGGTGTCGCCTTGCCGGAAACCATCACCGTCATAGTCCCGACATTCAACGAGGCGGACAATATCCGCGAGTGTCTCGCCAGCGTTCGGTGGGCCGACGACATCTTCGTCGTGGATTCCCACTCGACCGACGAGACAGTGGAGATCGCGCGCGAGTTCACCGACCACATCGTCCGACACGAATACGTCAACTCGGCCACGCAGAAGAACTGGGCGCTCGGGTTCGTCAAGACCGACTGGGTGATGGTCTGCGACGCCGACGAGCGGGTCAGCCCGGAGTTGGCGGCGCGGGTCCAGGACATCCTGGCGAACGGCACGCCCTACGACGGCTTCTACATCCGGCGACTGACGGTTTTCTTCGGCAAGTTGATTCGCCACTGCGGTTGGCACAAGGACTATCTGGTCAGGCTCTGGCGGGTGGGGAAGGGCCGCTACGAGGACCTGGAGGTCCACGCCGACGTGGTGGTCGAGGGACCCGTCGGCAGGCTGAAAGAGCCTTTCTACCACGACACCTACCGCGACCTGGCCCACTACCTCGAGAAATTCGGGCGCTACACCACGTGGGCGGCCAACGACCTCTACAAGCGCGGCAGGCGCCCCACCTGGGTCAACCTCACCTTCCGGCCCCTGTGGCGCTTCTTCAGGATGTTCGTCCTGCGCCACGGATTCCTCGACGGGAAGCACGGGCTGATCCTCTGTGGGCTTGCTGCTTTCAGCGTCTTCATGAAGTACGCAAAACTCTGGGAACGCCACCGTCTCGAGGCCGAGAAAGCCCCGTCGCCGACCCCCCAGGAACGCGACAAGGCGATAGAACTGGTCGAGGAACTGACCGAGCGTTGAGCGAGGCCCGCAGCGGCGCGTGAATGTCAGTGTGTGATTCAATCGCCCGGGACCCAAGGCCAAGGCTGATCCGCTCGCGCGGCTTGTCGCAACCCGACGCGCTCGCCGCGCTTGAAGCCCATGACCGGGCGCTTGCCGAGGGACGCGGCGTGTTGAAGGATGGCCGCAGGAGCGCCGTGACGAGGGTCGAGGTCAGCGGAAGGGCCTATTGCGTCAAGGAGTTCCGCTCCGAGCGCCGCGGCGGCTGCCGCTTCCTCTCGCGCGGGCGGCGGGCCTGGCGCGGAGCACAACGCCTCCTGAGGGCTGGCGTGGACATCCCCGAGCCGCTCGCCCTCCTCGAGCGCGGCACGAGCGCCTATCTGGTCATGCGTTTCATCGAGGGCGCCGCGCCGCTCGACCGCCTCCTGGCAGGGCGATTCGCCGGCGAATTGTCCCCGGGCGAACTGGCGGCCAAGCGGCGGCTGCTGCGCTCGCTGGGCGCATGGGCCAGGAGGGTCCACGACAGGAAAATGTATCACGACGATTGGTCTCCGAAGAACATCCTGGCCCGCGAGGACGGCCAGCGGTGGAACTTCTATCTGCTCGATTTCGACAGCCTCGCTTTCGCCAAGCGCCTGAACTGGCGCAGGCGGGTGAAAAACCTCGGCCAACTCAACGACACCCCGCCCGTCCTGTCGGCGACCGACAGGATGCGCTTCCTGGTCTCCTATGCCGGCGGCTCGCGGCTCTTGTTGCGGGGGCGTTTTCCAGCCGAGGTGGTGGCCTACACGCATCGTCGCCGGCTCGCCGCCAGCGAGAAATTCCGCCGAGACCGCCAACGCAAGAGCACCCCCACGCCATGACCACCATGAGAGTCCTCCACCTGTTCAGCAATTGGCGTTGGACCGGCCCGGCCGACCCCGCGGTCAACCTGGCCGTCGGTCTGAGCCGGGCGGGCTGGGACGTGGCCTTCGCCGCGGGCCGGCCGCGCGGCTATGGCGAGAGCCTCGTCGTCGAGAAGGCGCGCGAGCGCGGCCTGGAACTCCACACCGGCCTGAACCTCAACAAACACATCAACCCCTTCTACAACTACCCCGACGGCCGTCGGCTTCGGGAATGGCTGCGCTCCGAGCGCCTCGACATCCTCCACTGCCACATGCGCAACGCCCACATCGTTGCCGCGCTTGCCGCGCGCCCCCTGCCCGACCGTCCGATTGTGATTCGCTCGGCCTACGCAGGGGAGGGGCCTCGTGGCTACTGGGAGCGCCGCCTCCTCAGGGAGTTCACCGACGGGCTGTTGGTGGTCTCGGAGCGCGCACGGCGCCACGTGGTCGAGGCGTTCGGTTTTCCCGAGGAGCGCGTGGCCGTGGTCCACACCGCGGTTGACCTCGGGCGCTTCGACCCGGCGCGGGGTCTCGGGGACCGGCGGGCCGATTTCGGCCTCGGGCCGGAAGATTTCGTCCTCGGGATCGTCGCGCGGGTCCAGTGGCGGCGGCGCTTCGACGTCCTCCTCCAGGCCGTCGCCAAGGCCCACAAGTCCCTCCCGAACCTCAAAGTCCTGATCGTCGGGCGCGGCACCCACATGGAGACCATCGCGGTCAAACCGGCCCGCAAGATGGGCCTTGGCGACGCCGTCCTCTTCCCAGGCTATCAGCGGGGCGACGACTATGTGAGAACCCTCGCCACCTTCGACGCCAAGGTCTTCCTGGTCCCCGGGACCGATGGCTCGTGTCGAGCGGTTCGCGAGGCCATGGCCATGGGGCTGCCGGTGATCGCCTCGCGCCGGGGCATGCTGCCCGAGCTCGTGGCCCACGGCGAGCGCGGTCTGGTGGTCAACGACACCCCGGAGGAACTCGCCGAGGCCATCGTGGCCATGGCCCGGGAGCCTGAGCGCCGGCGGGCAATGGGCGCCGCCGCTCGCCAGTTCGCCCTCGAGAACTTCTCGCTCGAGCGCATCGCGAGCGACGTCGGACGCTTCTACCACCACATCGCAACCCTGGGCAAGAGATGACCCTCAAGACCCTCCACGTCAACACCCAGAAGACCTGGGGCGGCGGCGAACAACAGACAGTCCTGCTCGCAACTGGCCTGAAGGCCCACGGCCACGAGGCCACAGTGGTCTGTCAGCCGGGTTCGCCGCTTGCCGAGCGCTGCCGCGAGGCCGGACTGGCGGTCGAGGAGGTGCGGATGCGGGGCGAGGCCGACCTGCGAGCGGCCTGGACGCTCCGAAGCATCATACGACGCGGCGACTACGACATTGTCCACCTCCACACCGCCCACGCCCACACCATAGGCACCGCGGCCGTGGCGCTCGCGCGACGAGGCCGTTGCATCGTCTCTCGCAGGGTCATCGCCCCGGTGGCGGTCGGCCTGCTCAGTGGCTTCAAGTACCACCACGGGGTGGCGCGCTACATCGCGATCTCCCAGGCGGTCCGCCAAACCCTCCTCGCCGGTGGGGTCGAGCCGGAGAAGATCGCGGTTGTCCACAGCGGAATAGAGATCGAACGCCTGGAGGGCGCCGACTCCGGTGGGCTGCGCGAGGAGTTCCGCCTTCCGCCCGAGGCGCCCATCGTCGGCCATGTGGGGTCACTCACGGAGGCGAAGGGGCAGCGCACTCTCCTCGACGCAGCGCCGCTGGTCCTGAACGCCTGTCCCGGGGCGAGATTCATCATCGTGGGCGACGGAGAACTGCGCCAGGTCCTCGAGGCCCGCGCGAAGGAACTTGACATAGCGGAGCGGGTGGTTTTTACTGGCTTTCGGACCGACGTGGCGAGGTTTCTCGCCCTCTTCGACGTTTTCTGCATGCCGTCGGTTCGCGAGGGGCTGTGCACATCGGTCCTGGAGGCCCTGGCCCTCCGAAGACCGGTGGTAGCCACGTCGGTTGGCGGCCTGCCCGAGATCGTCGCCGATGGACAGACCGGCCTCCTGGTGCCGCCCGGCAACCCGGAGGCCCTCGGCGGGGCCATAGTCCGCGTGTTGACCGACAAGGGCCTGGCCTCGTCGCTCGCCGAGCGAGGCAGGCGACTCCTCGAGGAGAAGTTCACCGCGCAGGCGATGGTCGAAGGCACGATTCGCGTGTATCTCGAGGTGATGAATGAAAGCACGGGTGGTCAAGGCGTCGCTACAACCTGAGGGGATGGCCCAGATAGAAGAGGCCGCCCGCGCATTGATGCGAGGCCAACTGGTCGCCTTCCCCACCGAGACGGTCTACGGCATCGGCTGCAACGCCGACGACGAACGGGCCATGGCCCGACTGCGCCAGGTCAAGCGTCGCCCGCCCGACAAGCCCTTCAGCATCCACCTAGGTCGCAAGGAAGACGTCGAGCGCTACGCCGACCACGTGCCTCCCATCGCCAGGAAACTCATGGACCGCTACTGGCCAGGCCCCCTGACCATCGTGTTTCCGGGCGCTGGTGGCCGTGGCGTGGGCATGCGCATGCCCTCGAATCTCATCGCGCTGGAACTCCTGCGTCGGACGGCCGTGCCGGTGGTGGCGCCGAGCGCCAACCGTTCGGGCGAGCCTCCCGCCACCTGTGCCGAAGAAGTGGCGGAGGCCCTCGGCGACGAACTCGACCTGATCCTCGATGGAGGAAGGACCAGGTTGCAGGAGGCCTCGACGGTCGTCCGCGTTAGCGACGCGGGCTGGGAAATCCTGCGCGAGGGCTCCGTGACCGCCGATATGCTCCGCCGCACCCTCGGCCGAACCATTCTCTTCGTCTGCACGGCCAACTCGTGCCGCTCGCCCATGGCCGAAGTCCTTTGTAAGAAACTCCTCGCCGAACGGCTCGGGTGCTCCGTCGAGGAACTCCAGGAGCGAGGCTACAGCGTGCTCTCGGCCGGCACGGCGGCCCTCTGGGACTTGAGTGCCAGCCAGGCCGCCATCGAGGCCATGGAGCGCGCGGGCCTCCGCCTGGCCGACCACAAGTCCAGGCCACTGACCCCCGGCCTCCTCGACGACGCCGACGTGGTGTTCGTCATGGCCGGGCACCACGGCGAGTCGATCCGCGAGATGTATCCCGAAGCCGCCGAGAAGGTCCGCCTGCTCGACCCTGGCGGCGAGGACGTGGCCGATCCCGTGGGCGGCACGGTCGAGCGCTTCGTCGAGTGTGCCGAGGGCATCCGCCGCCACATCGAGGCCAACATGGACCTCATCCTCGGCAAGAGCCAGTGAGCGCGAGGGCCTTCGGGTCCGAGCCGAGTGGCTCGCGGCCCAGCGACACCGCCCACCCGGCCTCGGGGTTGGTCCATCATTGTCCGCTTTCGCGCGGACAGGACATAATCGAGGAGGCAGAGCAAGGGCGATGGGAGAAGTCATGTCCTCGCGCGAACGGATGCTGTGTGCCATCTCGCGCGGGACACCGGACTATGTGCCGCTATCTTTTATGATCTTCTCGGCGCTGGAGCAACGGTGCTCTGGGCCGTGGGAGTTTTTTCTGAGGCAGAAGGACCTCGGCCTCGACGCCGTAGTGGAGTTGTGGCATCTGAACCCCGACGATGTGAGGGGGTGTGCGGACGCGCCCGGGCCGCCGGTGGCCTTCGGCCCGGAGGTGAAAGTGCGCGAATGGCGAGAGGTCGCCCCCGCGGGGCGTTACCCCTTGCTCCACAAGGAGTATCAAACGCCCTGTGGAACCCTCTCCTGCACGGTCCAACAGACCGACGACTGGCCCCACGGCGACCATGTGCCCTTTCTGGACGACTACATCGAGGCGCGCGCGAGAAAGCCCCTGATCACCTCGTTCGACGACCTTCCGGCCCTGCGCTTCCTCCTCAGGCCCCCCGGGGCCGACCGACTGGCTCGCACGCGGGAGGTCTGGGCCGAGGGGGTCCGATTCGCTCACGACCACGAACTGCTCTGCGCTGGCGGTTGGGGGGTGGGTGGAGACGCTCTGGCCTGGCTCTGCGGCCTTCAAAACTCAGTGATGATGGCAATGGACCAACCCGACCTCCTGGAGGCTATCCTGGACGTGGTGAGCGAGTGGAATCGCTGGCGCGAGGAACTGATGCTCGATGTCGGCGTGGACCTCCTCGTTCGCCGCGCCTGGTACGAGGGCACGGACTTCTGGTCTCCGGCCCTCTACCGCCGTTTCTTCTTCCCGCGCCTGAGGGCCGAGGTAGCCAGGGCCCACGAGGCCGGAGCAAGGTTCGGCTACATCCTCACCAGCGGCACCATGCCGCTGCTGGAGATGATCGTCGAGGCGGGAGTGGACGTGTTGATCGGCGTGGACCCGGTCCAGGGCAAGGGCACCGACATGGCAGAGATGAAGCGGCGCACCGGGGCCAGGCTGGCGCTCTGGGGCGGTGTGAACGCCTTCATAACCGTCGAGCGCGGCACGACCGAGGACATCCGCCAGGCAGTCGGCCGCGCACTACAGACCCTCGGCCCCGACGGCTTCATTCTCAGCCCAGTGGACAACATCCGCGACACCTCGCCTCAGGTATGGGAGAGGACGATGGCGCTCATCGAGGCCTGGAAGGAGATGCGCTGAGGGGGTGGCGGTCTCGTGGCGCCCGGGGCAGAGGTCAAGTGGCTTTGGCGCGATGACGGCCCCGGCGCTAGAATAGTAAGTTAGGTGGGCAAGTTGATTGAGGAACCTCGCATGCGCCTTCGCATCGCAATGTTTGTTCTGGCCGCGTGTGCCTTGGTGGCGCTGCCGTGTTCGGTGCCCGTCTTCCGCTACGCCCTTGAGCGGTGGCCGACCGAGCCGTACGACGTCGTGGTCTTCCACAAAGGCCCGCTGACCAAAGACCAACAGGCTGCCCTCGAGTGGCTCAAGGAGCAGTCCGAGGCCGAGGTTCCAACCACGAACGTTCTCCTGCATGCGGTCGACCTCGGGGCCAAGCCCGACGAGGGCATCGTGAAACTCTGGGAGAAGTTCAAGGGCGAGAGCCTGCCCTGGATGCTCGTGCTCTACCCCCGCTCGATGGGCATCCCGATTCCCGCCTGGTCGGTGGCGTTCACGCCGCAGAACGCCAGGTTGCTAATCAACTCTCCCGCCAGGGAGAAGATTGCCAAGGCAACCATCGGAGGCGCGACCATCGTGTGGCTCCTGCTCGAGAGCGGCGAGAAGAAAAAGGACGAGGCGGCCGCCGCCCTCCTGAAGAAGGAGCTGACGAGACTCGAGAAAGAAATCGAAATTCCCGAGGTCCCCGACGACGGCTTCTACGACCCCCAGAATCCGCCCGAGCAGAGGAAGATGAAGATAAGTTTCCCCGTCGTCCGCATGTCGCGGAGCGACCCCGCCGAGCGGGCATTTGTGAACATGCTCCTGAGGATCGAGGAAGACCTGTGGAAACTCAAGGACACGATGGTCTTCCCCTTCTATGGCCGCGGTCGGGCGCTCTTCGCGCTCGTCGGCGAGGGCATCAACACCGAGAACATCGAGGACGTTTGCGCTTTCCTTCTCGGGCCGTGCTCCTGCCAGGTCAAGGCGATGGCGCCGGGGGTGGACATGCTCGTCCGCGCGGACTGGGATAGCATCTTCGAGGAAGGCGAGCCAGCCGACGAACCCCAACTGGCCATCCTCCCGACAAACCCCACCCCGCTTTCGCAGGACGACGTCCGCGAGGCCACTCAAGCCGAGCCGACAACCGGAACCGAGGTCGCCGAGGGGCCTGCCGCCAAGCCGACGACGAGCGTCGCTGCGGCCAGGGCTGCGGCACCCCCAAGCAGCGGCCTGGTGCGGAACATCGCCGTGATCGTCCTGGCGGGCATAGTCATCGTCGGCGCCGCCTCGATCGTTCTCATCAGGAAGAAGAAACCGGGGGAGTAGGCTATGAGGCTTCCGCGCCTCGTCATCCGCGAGATAGGCTATCGCAAGCTCAACTTCTTTCTCGCCCTCCTGTCGGTCGTCGTGGCCGTGGGCTGCCTGGTCGGGGTCCTGACCGTTCTTCGGGGCCACGACATCCGCACAGCGGCCACCATGGCCAAGCTCGAGGACGACATCCGCAAGGAGATGAAGCGCCTGGGCTTCAACGTGCGGATTCTCCCCAAGGGGCAGAACCTCGAGGACCTCTACGCCCGCGACTACGCCTCGCGGTTCATGCCCGAGGAATACGTCCACAAACTCGCCAACTCGAGGATAATGACCATCCGCCACCTCCTGCCATCCCTGCGCCAGAAGATCGAATGGCCGGAGCAGAATGGGCGGGTCGTGATCCTCGTGGGGGTCAGGGGGGAGGTGCCGTTGATCCACCGCACGCCCAAGTCTCCCATACTCCATCCCGTCCCACCTGGCAGCGTTGTCGTGGGCTATCTCCTCCACAAGGGCCTTCGCCTCGAGGAAGGCCAGAGCATTGCCGTGTTGGGCAAGAAGTTCAAGGTCAGCAAACTCCAGCCAGAGACCGGGACCAAGGACGACATCACGCTGTGGGTGAACCTCGAGGAGGCCCAGGCGCTTCTGGGTAAGAAGGGCCTTATCAACGAGATAATGGCCTTGAAGTGCCATTGCGCTGGCGGCGCCCCGATAACCAAGGTCCGGGAGGAGATCCAGCGTATCCTGCCCGACACTCAGGTGGTGGAGTTCGCCTCGACGGCGCTGGCGCGCGCCCGCGCGCGCGATGCCGCCGCGGCGGCCGCGGCCCAGAGCCGCCGCCAACTCGAACGCTTCGCCTCCTGGCTCGTGCCCTTGGTCTTGGTGGCGAGCATGGTGTGGGTCGGCTTCCTGGCGTTCACGAACGTCCGTGAGCGCCTGCCTGAGATCGGGGTCCTGCGCGCCATCGGCCTGCGCTCGAGCCAGATTTTCCTCCTGTTCATCGCCAGGGCAATCATCCTGGGATTCGCGGGAGCGGTGGTCGGGTATGGTGCCGGCTTCTTCGGTGGGGTCCGCTGGACGGCGCTCCCGCCCTCCAAGCTCTTCGACCCCACGGCGCTCGCCGTGGGTGTTGCCATTGCTCCGGTGCTCAGCGCGCTGGCCGCCTGGCTCCCCGCCACCATGGCCGCAAGGCAAGACCCGGCCACCATCCTGCGCGAAATCTAGAGGAGGCGAGAGGTGAAGGTGGCCGCCGGGTCCGACCACGCCGGCTATCCCGCCAAGATGAAGGCCATCGCGATTCTCGAGAAGCTCGGCTGCGAGGTCGAAGACCTCGGCACCCACAGCGAAGCCTCGTGTGACTACCCCGACTTCGCCGTCGCGGTCGCCGAGCGGGTGGCCAGCGGCCAGGCCGACTTCGGGCTGCTTTGCTGCGGCACCGGGATCGGCATGTCCATGGCGGCCAACAAGGTCCCCGGCATCCGCGCCGCCACCTGCCACAACGACTTCACCGCCGAGATGGCCCGCCGCCACAACGACGCCACCATCCTGTGCATCGGCGGGCGCGTCCTCGACGACCCTACCCTCGAGACCGTCGTTCGGCGCTTTTTCCAGACCCCCTTCGACGGCGGTCGCCACCTGCGCCGGGTCAAGAAGATAGCCCGCCTGGACCGCCTTCGCTAGTTCCGGCCCACAATCGCGCGCAACGGGCAGCGCCCACCAAAGGACGCCGCCCGTAATCCACAAGACAGATTGGATAGCTCGAACGGGCCTCAGGCCCTTCGCCGCCGCCTTGCGAGGGCCATCAGAGCACCGAGCGCCAGAATGCTCAGGCTGCCTGGCTCGGGGACAAGGCCGCTGACGCCGAAAATCGTCGTGACGCCGGAGCCACCCACGCGCGTGAAGGTGATGCTAGTCAAGCGCTTCTCGAAGGAGGTCTGGAGCGGGATGACGAGGATTCCCGGATCGTTAGCGTCATGGAAGTTCGTGCCCGTGCGGTAGCAGCGGTCCAGGCCGTCCACGAAGAGCGCGCCGCCTCGAGCGGCGATCTCGCCGCCGTCGTTGAACCAGTCGTCTATGACGAAGGTCTGGCTGCCTGTGGAGCCGTCCTCGTAGCCGAGGTCCACGCGCAGTTGGCCGTCGCCGCTGCCATTCGTAGCGAAGAGGTACAGAGTGCCATAGATCAACTGGTCGGCGGCCCCGAGGCTCATCGAGGCGCTCTGCCCACCGGTCAGGCGGATGGCATTCGGGCCGTCGTCCGCGTTCGAGTAACCGAGTTGGACCGGGAAGCCGAGCGGAGTGTGGGGGAAGAGCCCATCGTCGGGCAGACCCGTGCCGGCGCTCCCGCCGATGTGGGCAGCCGCGCTCGCGGTCATGTAGACTTGCCCCGCGGCGTCGATCCCGTCCTGGGTCGGGTCGAGCGAGCCGCCGCTGAAGTTGGCGATCTGATCGGCATTGAAGAGCGGGCTGATGTCCAGATGGTGCACGCCGCCGAAGCCCGCCGGCCGCCCGAAATACTCCAACTCCGAGAGTTGGTGTTGGCTCCCCGAGACCACGCTCGACCGTTTGTACCGAATGTAGGAATACGCAGCTGGCACCGGGAAGTCGGCGGTTCCCGCATCCAGGCGGTGCGGCCCCTCGGGGCTCTCGTAGAGCAGGACCTGGTTGCGGGCCGAGAATGGCGAGGTGCCATCGTTGTCGTAGGAAAAGATCGTCGTCCAATTGCTTCCGTCGTTTGAACCTTCGATCTTCCAAACATCGGGGTCACGGTATGCAGCGTCGTTGCCCGAAGTAATGGTGAAATGGGTGAGGATGATGGGACGCGAGGGCTGCACCCACAGCCACTGGCCACCGCAGCACCACTTCGCTTCCCCACCGCCCACTTTATTATCGAAGAGGTCGAGCGCAGCCTCCCCGTGCCAATCCCAGCCGCCCTTTCCAGGTGAAAACCA
>CAYYCI010000058.1:0-12292 GCA_964470215.1 uncultured Planctomycetota bacterium | reverse complement strand
CTCCTTCAAGACCACGCGCGGGTTTCCTCCATAGTCTCAGGCTTTCCAGCCTGTGGCGCATGAGGTGGATATCCCGGCTGCCGGATGCGCTTCCGTGGGCGAGCGCGGGAAAGGCCATGAACGAAAGGAATGAGAAGAAGGGAGACGCGATGCGACGAAGGGAATTCATCAAAACGGGCGCAGCGCTGGCCGCAGCAAGCCTGGCGGACCGAGCGCGCGGCGGGCCACGAGCCCGGCCGAACATCATCTACGTCTTCACCGATCAGCAACATTCCCGAATGATGAGTTGTGCCGGGAACAAGTGCCTGAAGACCCCGGCCCTGGACTACCTGGCCGCCAACGGGGTGCGCTTCGCGAGGGCCTACGCGGGGAACCCGGTCTGCGTGCCCTCGCGCATCTCGATGATGACGGGGCATCTCCCTGGCGAGTTCGGCGCCAGGGAGAACGGCTCGGGGATGCGGACGCGGAAGTTCCCGAAGGAAGTCCTCGCCAACACCCTCGGGCGGGTGATGGCCCGCGCGGGCTACGAACTGGCCTACGGCGGCAAGGTCCACCTGCCGGCCCCGCTCGCGCCCCGCAACAACGGCTTCACCATACTCACGGGGGACCAGCGCGACGGCCTGGCGGCCGCCTGCGCCGAGTTCATCAAGCGCAAACACACCAAGCCCTTCTTCCTCGTCGCCTCGTTCATCAACCCCCACGACATCTGCTACATGGCCATCACCGACTTCAAGACCAAGGGCCAGTTTTCCGCCGCGGCGTTTGAGAAGGGCACAGCCAGCGACATCCCACCCAAACCCCACAGGGCCATCACGGAACTCCAGAAGGCGCTCCGCAAGCCCGAAGGGGTGAGCGAGGAGGAGTTCTTCGCCAAACTCGCTCCGCCTCTCCCGCCCAACCACCTGCCACAAAAGGATGAGCCAGGGGCCATCGGGTGGCTCATCTCCATCCGACCCTTCCGCAAGTGGGCGAGGGAGAACTACACCGAGCGCCAGTGGCGCCTCCACCGATGGGCATACTGCCGACTGACCGAGCGCGTGGATGGCCAACTCCAGGTCATCCTCGACGCCCTCCAGGCCAGCGGCCTCGAACGCGACACCGTCGTCATCTTCTCCAGCGACCACGGCGACAACGACTCCGCCCACAAACTCGAACACAAGACTGTCTTCTACGAGGAATCCGCCTGCATCCCACTCATCATCATGCAAAAGGGAGTGACCCCGGGCGGGAGCGTTGACAGCGAACACCTGGTCTCGAACGGCCTGGACCTCCTGCCCACGGTCTGCGACTACGCGGGGGTGGAGCCACCGGAGGGCCTTCGCGGGCGCAGCCTGCGGCCGCTCGCCGAGGGACGCAAACCGGCCGACTGGCGCGAGCATCTGGCCGTCGAGGACGAGATCGGGCGAATGGTCCTGACGACCCGCTACAAGTACATGCTCCACGACCGTGGCTCCAGCCGCGAACAACTCCTCGACCTGGAGCTCGACCCCGGCGAGACCCGCAACTTCGCCGGCGAGGCGAGCCACGCCGAGGCCCTGGCCAGCCTGCGCAGGTTCTACCGCCAATGGTTCGGCTAGCCCCTCGGGCCGCTCCATTCTCGCCGCCGACAATGGTGACTTGCAAGAGGCGCCCTCACGGATAAGATGGCAAGGCAACCGAGAGGAGCATGCGCCATGACAAAGCGATTGAGCCGAAGAGGATTCGCGCGTCTGGGCCTCGGGGCCGTGGCGGCGGCGTTCGGTTGCACTCCGCAGCCAAAAACCCAGCCCAGGCCCGCCGAGAAGCCGTTCACCGTCAGACTCGGCCTCCAGAGTTATTCGCTCCGGGCCTTCGGCTTCGACGACGCCGTGAAGAAGGCCCAGGCCCTCGGCCTCCACTTCCTCGAGGCCTTCCCCGCCCATCTCCCCCAGAATCTCAAGCCCGAAGAACTGACCGCCCGCCTCGCGAGACTGAAGACCGCCGGCATCAAGGTCAATGGCTACGGGGTATGCGGGATCGGGAAAAACGAGGCGGCGACGCGCGCCCTCTTCGGCTTCGCCAGGAAGGTGGGCATCGAGGTCATCTCCGCCGCAGCCGCCCCTGACGCCCTCGGGATGCTCGACAAACTCGTCGCCGAATACGACGTCAAAATCGGAATCCACAACCACGGCCCCGGCGACAGAACCTGGGGCAGGCTCCAGCAACTCCTTGACGGCACCAAAGACCACCATCCCAACATTGGCGTTTGCCTCGACACGGGCCACCTCGTCCGCGCTGGCGACGACCCCATCGAGGCCGTGAGACGGCTCGGCCCGCGCCTCCACTCGTTCCACTTCAAGGACACCAACGCCCAGAAGCACGACGTCGTGGTCGGCACCGGCACCCTCGACCTGATCGCCTTCTTCACCGCGCTCCGAGAGGTGGACTTCGACGGCCCCTTCTCGCTCGAGTTCGAGATCGACCCACGAGACCCCATCCCGGGCATAACCGAATCGCTGGCGGCCATCCGCCAGGCTGTCGAGAAGATCGGTGGGGCGGTCATCTGAGCCTGGGGCGCGTTTTCGCTCGAAGGGCGGCCATCAGCCAGAAATCCCGACGGTGCGTGTGCGGCGCGTCCCCGGCGCGCCAAGAAAACCTCTCTTTGTAAGCGAGGCGTCTCGCCCCGCGTGGGGACCGGCACGGACAGACACGGACCAGCACGCACGGTCGTGGTTCGAGGAGGCCGGAGCACCGTGGTTCGCGAGGGAACCGGGCGTTTGTGTTGCGGGCCTTGGTTGTTCCGACTGTCCACGTGACGAGGCGTCCCGCCTGCAAGGCTCTTGTCGCTTGAGTTCGCGGGAAATGGGTGGAAAATGAGCAGCACAGCCTCGTCGTGGCGGTCAAAAGGGAGAAGAGAGATGAAACCGCTCGTGACCCTGCTCCTAGTCGTTTCGGCCGGGGACTACGATCGGGTAAACCCGATCGTCTGGGTGGCGATGAAAGAGGCTGACCTCGGTTCGCTGGCAAAGCAAGCGAATTTTCTCGGACTTATCGAGGTGGGCGCCGAGGGCAAACCGCCAATCCCCGCTCAGTGGGACCCCGACACGGAGCAACTGGTCTTCATCCTGCCCGGGCGACCCGCCGAGGGACGACGAGGACCTTCAAACTCATGGCCTTAACCCCGGCGAAGCCAGCGGTGACCGCGACGAGGGCCGATGGTCGAGATAAGGAGACCACAATGATCGAAACCACCCGTAGAGGATTCCTGGGCGGTGCGGCTGCTCTCGGCGGCGCCGCGCTGCTGCCCCTCGAGGCGAGCGCCGCCCAGGCTGCCCAGCGCCCGGCCTTCCACCTTGGCCTCGTGACCTACATGATCGGGGCCAGGATGGACCTGCCCGCGCTCATCAGGCTCTGCGAGCAAACGGGGTTGGAAGGGCTCGAGCTGCGCTCGACCCACAAACACGGCGTCGAGCCGACCCTCGATGCTGCGGGCCGCGCGCGGGTGCGCCAACTCTTCGCCAGGACCAGGGTGCGGCTGGTGGGCCTCGGCTCGGCCTGCGAGTTCCACTCGCCCGAACGCGCCGTGGTCGAGAAGAACATCGCGCTCACGAAGGCTTTCGTGGACCTCGCCGCCGACGTGGGCGCCTGGGGGGTGAAGGTCAGGCCCAACGGGCTGCCCAGCGGCGTGCCCGAGGAGAAGACCCTCACCCAGATAGCCGACGCGCTGAAGCGTTGCGGCGACTACGCCGAGAGGAAGAAGGTCGTCCTTTTCGTCGAGTGCCACGGGCGCGGCACCTCCGAGCCGCGACGAATGGCACGCATCATGGAACTCTGCGGCCACCCACAGGTGTGTCTGTGCTGGAACTGCAACTCGGTGGATATTGACCGCAAGAGCGGCTCGATACGCAAGAACTTCGAGTTGTGCCAGAAGTGGATACGCCACGCCCACATCCACGACCTCTACGCCGGCTATCCCTATCGGGAGTTCTTCTCGCTGCTGAAGGGCGTCGGCTTCGGGGGCTACACGATGATCGAGGCGCCCGCCACGAACGATCCGGTCCGCGTCCTGCGCTATTACCGCGCGCTATGGGAGACCATGACCCTCTGAGACCAGCGGCGCTCGTGGCGCAGCAGCCAGCGCTTGAGCCGAAGCCCCGCGCTGAAGCCTCCGAGCCCCCCGTCGGAACGGATCACCCGATGGCAGGGGATGATTATCGGGATGGGGTTGGCGCCGAGGGCCTGGCCGACCGCTCGCGCCGCCCCGGGGCAGCCGGCCCTCCGGGCAAGTTCGCCGTAGGATATCGTTGCGCCGAAGGGCACACGCCGAAGGGCCCGCCACACGCGCCGCTGGAACGCGGTGCCCGGGGAGAGGTCGAGGGGGGTAGTGAAGCGGACAGCCTCGCCGGAGAAGTACCGCGCGAGCTCCTCGGCCAGTCGCGCCGCCTGCGGGTCTTCCGCCGGTGCGACCCCCCGAAGCCCGGTGAGGAGGTCCGCGGGCAGGCTCTGGCGTCCGAAAGCCAGGCGACAAAGCCCACGGCCGCTGAAAACCGCAACCAGCGGCCCCAGAGGAGAGGGAATCTCGGCGTGAGCGAACACCGTCGCTATTTCCATCTCATCAACTTGTGGACCTGGGGAATCACCCTCACGTCTGCCGTTCCCCCGACCATGAGGACTTCCTGCATCTTGAGGATGCGCACGGCCGACGGAGGCTTTGCCCCGCCGCCAGGCGTGACGGGCTGGAGGACAATAACCGTGGGCAGGCGCCGCCCCTCGAGAAGCGTCATGACCCGCCTGAGTTCCTCGTCGGTCGTTGCGTCGGCCACGACCACTTTGAGATGCATGGCAGCCAGGTCGGCAGCCTCGACGAATCGGCGGTGTTCTCCCCACGGGGTCGGCTCGCCAGTGGCCGACTCCAACTTCACGTCCATCGCCACGTGGCCGACCATTGCCCGAACGCGACGGAAGGCCTCGGGGAGGGTCCCATTGGTCTCGAGGTAGACCGGCAGAGGGAGCATCGGACAGAGTGCAGCGATGAAATCGGCCTGGAGGAGCGGCTCGCCCCCGGTCAGGGTGACGAACTCGTGGGGACATGTCGCCAGCGCCTCGACGGCCCCGACCACCTCCGAGAGGGCCACCGGGTTGGCCACTCGCCGGAAGCGCCGCTCCCCGGGGGCTAGTTCCACGGTGCAATTCTCGCTCGGGTGGAGGGCTTCCGGGGTATCGCAGTAGCGGCAGCGGCGATTGCAGCCGCAGAAGCGGACGAATATCTGGCGCGTGCCGACAAACAGACCCTCGCCCTGTATGCCGGAGAAGACCTCGAGGACCGGCGCCCGTGGCTCACTCAACGGCGGTCTCCCGCTGGCGGCGCGTCAGACGCTCGTAGAGGCGGACCAGCGCCGAGCGCCGCAACCCCACAGCGCCGTGGGGACAAAGTTCGTGGCAACAGAAACACCTCACGCACCGCGCCCGCTCGATCCGAAACGGCCCCTCGCCCACTATGGCCCCCGCCGGACAACTCCGCTGGCACAAGCCACAACGCCGGCACGTCTCCTGGTCAATCACCGGCTCCACCCTCACCAGACCTCCGAGCAGTCGGGCGAGCGGGGCGGGGGTGAGTTCGAAGACCAGGTTGGAGGCGTGGACGAAATCGGGGACGCGGCAACTCTCCAGGGGTTCGCCGACCACTTCGATTCCATCGAGCGAGCCGGTGCCGAGCCCTCGGCGGGTGGCCTGGTCGAGGATGTAGATGGAGCGGGCCGGATAGCCGATCAGGTGACAGGCCACGGCGTCGGCCGCCACGCAGTCGCGGCTTGCGACGAGGAGGCCGAGGCGGCGCGGGGTGCCGAAATTCGGGCCGTTGCCCTCCATGGCCACGATGCCGTCAATGATGCCGAAGGCCGGCCGGACCACCGAGAAGATGTCGAGCAACGCGGCCGCCAACTGGCGCGACTTTGGGGCGAGTTGGTGAACCCGTATCTTGCCCCCGCCGGGCACGCAACCGAGGACGTTCTTCACCGCTCCGGTGTAGAGCGCCTGGCCGTGGGTTTTGAGTTTGGCCAATGAGATGACGACGTCGGCCTCGAGGACGGCCTTGGCCAGCGCGAATTTCTTGAGGACCACTCCTTCGGGGTTTTCGACCAGGGTGGCGCCCTCGGCGTCGAAGTCGATCACGCGTGCCCCGGCCTCCTCGGCCGCCGGCCCGATGCCGGAGACCTCCAGCGCGCGCTTGGTGATCTTCCACTCGACCCCTCCCGGGGAATCGCCCACCCAGACCTCGGCTCCCGCCTCGCGCAGGAGCCGCACGACCGCCGCGACGAGCGCCGGGTGGGTCGTCACGGCGCGTTCCGGCGGAGTGGCCGCCAGGAGGTTAGGCTTGACGAGGACCCTCTGGCCCGGCTGGACGATGTTTGAGACGCCCCCCAACAGCTCGAGGCTCCGCCGAACCGCCTTCTCGACCTCAGCAGTCTCGTAGTTCGGGCATCGAAGCAGACTGACCTTTGACATTCGGGACTCCGAGCGCGCTTCCGCCCTATCAAGAGCATAGGCTTGTTCGCGGAGGTGTCAACCGCGGGCGCGCGCACTACTGAGCCCCGTCTCTGACGGTGCGCGTCCGTCCTTGCTCGTTCGTGTCCGTCTCTGTCAACGCCTCCCCCGGAAGACGCCCGAAAACCCCCGAAGATTAATGGAAATTAACTTGAATCGCGCCTGGCCAGGCTTATGATCCCAGCGCGGAAACCACTCCCGCTTAACCCCCTGCCGAACTCCGTCATTCTTTCCCCGTCAAGGTCTGTCCATGTTCTCAGGAGGCAGCGGCCATGCGCGCGTTCGGGGTGCCATTGCTCGTGCTTCTCGCGGCATCGTGTTCGAGTGCGGAAGAGAAACGCGGGGCCAACCCGGTCGAACTCTACGCCCGGGGCGACTACTCCGCGGTGGTTGCGGCGGTCGAGCCGCGACACCGCGAGGGAAAGGCCGGCATCCAGGAGAGCCTGCTGCTGGCGCGCTCGTACCTGCACCTGGGCCGCCAGGGCGAGGCCCTGGCGGTGGCACGAGCCGTGCTTAAGGCCGACGCCGAAAACCCGGAAGCCAACGGCCTGGCCGGGACGCTCCTTCATCGCAAGGGCGAGGACCGGGAGGCGGTGGACTTCTTGCTGAAGGCCCACAGGCTCAAGCCGCAGCCATCGTGGGCTGTGGCCCTCGGCGAGTGTTACCACGCGCTGGGCAAGGACGCCCTGGCGCGCCGCTACCTCGAGGAGGCCCTCAGGCGCGACGCCCGCAATCCCGAGGCCAGTTTCCTCCTCGGACGGATTTGCCTCAAGAGAGGCTACGGGGCCTTGGCCGAGAAATACCTCATCCTGGCGCGCGAGGCGGGAAAGCGCGGCACCGAACTCACCCGCCTGCTCGGCAAGGCGTTCCTGCTCCAACGAAAACTCATCGGTCCCGTCACAGTGGTTCGCCTGCCAGGGAAGCACGGCCCGGGTGAGGTGGTCGAAGGACACCTGGTCCTGAGGCCGACGGGTGACGGCGGCTATCGGGCATGTTCGCTTTTCTCGGCTCTCCACGAGGGGCTGAAGTTGTTGAAGCAAGAGCCGAAGGACCCCGACGCCCTCGAGATGGTGGCGGGGGGCTGGCTGGCGGCTGGCCGGGCGGACCTCGCGCGTAAGGCTATCGAGAGCCTCGCCGCCATCGAGCCACAGGGCGCCCGGGCGATTGACCTGCGGGCGAGGCTACTCCTTGCCGAAGGCAAGGCAGGCCAGGTAGCCGCCCTGGCTCGCAGCGCCGTGGCCAGGAAGGCCCTCGGGGCGGAGCGGTGTTGTCACTTGGTGTATCGCGCGGCGCTGGCGAAGATCGCGGAAGGCCGGCGCGAGGAGGCCCGCCGCCTGCTCGAGGAAGCCGAGGCCATCTGCCCCACCTCGTTGAAGGTCCTGCGCTCGCTGGCCGAGTTGGCACGCGCGAGCGGCCGCCGCGACGAGGCGCGCCACTACTACAGGCGGCTGATCGAATTTTTCCCCGACAGTCCAGAGGTGGACACCTGGCGGAACCTGGCTCTGGTGGTTTCGCAGAAGGGAGGTGCGGAATGAGGCTTTTGGCGGCGATTCTGGCGGTCGTCTTGCTCCTGCTCAGCGCGTTGGCACACGGGGCGACGATTCAAGACCTCGAGAAACAACTGAAGGCGAACCCCGGCTCGGCGGGCCTTCGCCAGGCGCTCGCCGAGGCGTACCTGCACGAGTGCCACCTGGACAGGTCGCTGGCGCTCTGGCGCGAGGTCCTCCGCGCCCAGCCCGACAACGCGCGAGCGAAACTGGTGGTCGAGAGATTGACCGCGCACGCGGTTGACCTGGACACCCAACTCGACACTCTCCAGGCCCTGGTCGAGGAGGCGCCGAACGCCCAGATAGGCCAACTTCTCGAGGGGGCGGCACGCCGGGCCGCCACCGAGCAACAAAAAGCGCGGGTC
The DNA here is from genome assembly GCA_964470215.1 of uncultured Planctomycetota bacterium. Lineage (GTDB taxonomy): Bacteria > Planctomycetota > PUPC01 > DSUN01 > DSUN01 > CAYYCI01. The sequence goes on along the minus strand of CAYYCI010000058.1, from coordinate 3,879 downwards.
CTCTACCTGCGCGGGTTGCTCGACTGGAGACTCGGCAAGGCGGCAAGGGCACAGGCCAGCCTCATGACGGCCTTCAGGCTCTACCCCCACAACGAGTGGGGCGCGCGGGCAGCGATCACCCTGGCGACCATCCTCCTCGACCCCCCGGAAGACGAGGGGAAGGTAGTCGTCCCAGCGGATGCTGCGCCCGAGGTTCGCCGGGCGTTGATGTTGCTCGGCTCGGTGGCCGGGGACGAGAGGCTCGGCCAGAGCGCGGCGCGGCAACTCGCGCGGGTGGAACTGACCCTCGCACAAACCGCCGACCTCTCCGCCGAGAGCCAGGTGAGCGCGCTCCGCGGCCTCCTGCCGCGCCTGACCCAACCGGAGGCCAGGCGCCGGGCATTGGCCGCCTTGAGCGAGCGACTGGTCACCTCGCGCGACGGCTGGACGCCCGGGGCGGTGGAGGCCCTGGCGGCCATCTTCCAGGCCAATCCTTCACACGATCAGGCGGCTGAGGTTCTGGGGCAGATGGTTCAGGTGGCGAAGGAATGCCGTGAGCCGACCACTCTCGACGCGCTCGTCTCGGCGCTCCGCGGCCTCGGGCCGCCGACCCGTGGTCTCAAGCGCGAGGCCCTCTTCGCCCTTGTCGAGGCTCTTCTGTCCCGGGCGGTGGTCGCCCGGAGGACGGAAGATGTCGAGAGGAGATGCGAGGAGGCGAGCCGGCTGCTCGAGCGCCTGGCCGGGGACCCGCCGCCCCACACGCGGGTGGAGGAGGCCCGGGGGCGGTGCCTTCTCGTCAAGGCGGAGAAACTCGCCGCGCTCGAAGGTCCGCTGGCCGCGCTCCCGGCCGTCGCGGCGGCAAGGGACCACTACCTGGCGGCGCTGCCCTCGGCCCCCGAACGCCACCTCGCCACTCTGATGGAGATAGGACGATTGCTTGAGGCCACGCGGCAGTGGGAACTGGCGGCGGGGCTTTATGGCCAGATAGCGACGCGATACGCCCACATGGCGGCGGGGCGCGATGCCCTGCTGAGGATAGCGGAGGTCCAGGAGCGGCACCTCGGCGCCCCGCTCGCGGCGCTCGAGACCCTCGCCACCTACAGCGCCCGCTACCCGGCCGAACTTCCCTACCGTGAACTCGACGTGGGGAAGCGGCTCCGACAACTCGGCTACGCCAACATCTTCGACTTCCAGAAGCGCAACGGCCTGGAGCCCGACGGGGTCTTCGGGCCGGCGACGCGCCGGAAACTCGAAGCGCTCGAGGAGAGTTTCGCGCTGATCAAACGCCCATCTAAGCGCGAGGGGGCGCTGCGAGGGGAGTTCGTCCATCCGAGGGTCTTCCGCATCGCTCGACGCCTCGAGGCCGAAGGCCACAGCCGCCAGGCAGTAGTGGCGTATCGCCTCTTCCTGAACCTCTTCCCGACCAAGCGCGAGGCGGACGATGCCCTGCTGGCGGTGGCGCGCATCTTCGCACGCTCGTTGCTCTTCGAGGAGGCGCTGGGAGCCTACCAGGAGTTGATGGATGCCTTCCCCAAGGGCGACAAGACCAGCGAGGCATACATCGAGGCCGCGCGGTGCCTGGAGAACCTGGGCCGGTGGGAGAAAGCGCGAGAGCTCTATGAACTCTACGTCAAGAAGTTCCCCAGGTACCGCCACGTCGCCCTGTGTCGGTCGCGCATGCCGTTGCTGGACCAGATATGCCAGTATGCCGAGTTCATTCGCGACAACCCCAAGAGTCCGAAAGCCCCTGAGGCGCAGTATCAACTCGCCGCGCTCCTCTACAAGGAGTTCAAGAACCACACCCGCGCGGCTATCGAGTTCGAGAAGGTGGCCGAGCGGTGGCCGGGGCACGTTCGCGCGCCCGACGCACTCTACACCGCCGGGGTGGCTCAACTCTACGCGGAGAACTTCCCCGAGGCGCGGCGGCTCTTCGCCCGCGTGGTCGGGAAGTACCCCGACTGCCGTCTCGCCGACGACGCGCAGTTCTGGATTGGCCACAGTCACGAGTACGCCGCTCGCGCGCTGGGCAGGCTGGACGAGCGTCGGGTGGTCCTGCGAAGGCGCGGCCTGAAGGCCCGCTCCGAACTCCTCGCCGACCTCGACCTCCGCCGAATCTACAACCCCGAAGCCAGGCCGGGACCCCAGGTGGCCGAGGGGGCCTGGGGAGGGGACACCCTCGGGGTGCTCGCCAGCGGTTCGAGGCGCGACAGGGTGAACGCCGACCTGGGCCGAGCGATTCGCGCCTACCGCCAGGTCGTCGCCCGCTTCAAGATGGGCGACATGGCTGGCAAGGCGCTGGTGCGGATCGCCACCATCTACTCGAAGTACCTCAAGGACCAGGACAAGGCGGTGGCGGCCTTCCAGGAACTCCTCGAGGACTACCCGGGGAGCAAGGAGGCCGTCGGCGCGCTCTTCGAGGTCGGCGGCTACCACATGCGAAAGGGCAACTACCAACAAGCCAGTGCCTTCTACCGCAAGTTCGCCTTCAACTACCCACGTGACCGGAGGGTCGAGGACGCGATGGCGGCGATCGTCCGTTGCCACGTCGCCACGAAGGACTGGGGGAAGGCCCTCGATGCCTGCAAGAGTTACCTGAACCGCTTCCCCAAGGGGCGCCACGCCGAGTTCGTGTCGGAGCAAGCCGCCTGGATTCGCATGTACCACTTCTGAGGCGGGGCGCTATCGAGGGCGTGTGGCGGGGAGGGCGGGGGTGAGGATGATGGCGAGTTGTTCCTCGAGGGGATAGCCCCGTTCGCCGGCCTTGACCAGGAAGCGTAGAGAGCGCTCGTTGCGCACCTCGACCGGGTACTCGACCTTCGCGCGGACGCTGGCCTTCGCCACCACGAGCGCCTGGCGCAACGGCAGGACGAGCGCGTAGCCTGGCAACAGCCGCGGTTCGGCCCCGCGGGGCAGGGAGGCCGTGGCCGCCAACACGACCGGCTCCTGCCAGAGGAGGCTGGCCATGGCGGTGCCGAGGTCGGCCCAACTCTGGCAGTCGCGCATCCCCAGGCCGGTCGCCATTCGGGCCTGGAGACTCGTCACGACAACCACCGAGCCTTCGGAGCGGGCCTCGAGGTCCACGACCACCCCGTCATAGACCTTTCTGGCCACGGGGTTGAAGCGCTCGTGGCCGGGAGCCTGGCCGAGGTCGTAATCCCCCAGGTAGATGCGCGTGGTGACCATCGAGGCACGGGCCGGCGAGCCGGGCCGGACGACCAGTCTGGGGGCCGTGAGCGGCGAGGCGCGACGGCCTCGGAGCAGCGCGTCGGAGACCGCCGAGAAGTCCTTCGGGTCCAGCACCAGGTAGTCGCGCTCGAGGTCCACGCCGAGCCTTCGCCACCTCGCCGGTCGCGCCGACAGAAGGAACGCCTGAAGGGTGAGCGGCGTTCCCTCGCGCGGGGCCTTTTCTTCCAGAGGCGGAAGGGCAAAGGGCCAGGCGCTCTCCGGCGGGCGCTCGACCAGGGGGGCGTGAACGCGCTCGCCACGCAACAAGCCACAGCCCGCCACCAAAGCCACGAACAGCGGGAGGAACTTGCCTGTGGCCTTCATTTTTCCCTCAGCCCCTGGGCTTGTAGTCGGGGTGGTGGTGTTCGAGCCAGGCGCGGTGGACCTTGCCGTTGAAGACCGAGCCGATCGTTCCCGGGTTGGCGAACGTGCCGAGATAGGCATGGCCAAGGACACAGGCGATCATCAGATAAGCGCACAGGTCGTGGAGGGTGTAGGCAAGCGGCGAGAGGTCAGGACGCCATCCGAACCGCAGCATCAGCCCGGTGAGCGCCAGGCAGGCCACGACGGCGGATATGAGCCAGAAGTAGAGTTTCTGGCCGGCGTTGAAGCGCCCGGCAGGCACGTGGCCCTTGTAGCCCAGGTAGCCGCCGAGGACCTTGAACCAGCCAATAT
>CAYYCI010000057.1:0-12449 GCA_964470215.1 uncultured Planctomycetota bacterium | reverse complement strand
GCGGTGAAGGTTTACCCCGGCGCGGCCACTGATTGCCTGGGCAGGCAGGAGAGAACAGCGTGAAGGACGAACCGTCCGGCGGGTATTACGACTACACGGTGACCATGCAGCCCGAGCGCCCCTGGCTCCTGCCGTACCACCAGACGCTGATCTACAGGATCATGCACGCCCTGCGCGACGGCACGGGTAAGATGAGCCAACTTTTCCTGACCTTCGAGCAGTCCCTCGAGGTGATCAGGCGCCTCTACAATCTAACCTGCGGCGTCCCCCAGGTCGTTTACCTGACCGGCTGGCAGTTCGAGGGACACGACTCGAAGTACCCCTCGTGGGCCGAGGTCAACCGCCACCTCAAGCGGGATTGCGACGAGAACGCCGTGGATAGCCTCAGGTGGCTCATGCGTGCCGCGCGCCGGTATAACTGCCGGATCAGTCTCCACATCAACATGTTCGATGCCTACAAGGACAGCCCACTGTGGGAGGAGTATCTGGCGAAGGACATTATCGCCAAGGACAAGGACGGCAACCCCATCCAGGGCAACGTCTGGAGCGGCATGCCCTGCTACCACATCAGTTACACCCAGGAATGGAAACACGGCCTCGCGCAGAAACGCATTGACGACTTGATCGCGATGCTGCCCGAGTTGGTCGAGAGCGCCACCATCCACATAGACGCCTTCCTCGGCGCGCGCAAGGCGGACCAGCAAGGCCCCATCAGCCCTTACCTCGGCTACACGAAGGAACAGGAAGCCGAAACCCAGCGCAAGATCTTCCGCTACTGGCGCGACCGTGGCATTGATGTGACCTCCGAGTGGGTCCTCGGCTTGCGCGTGGACCGCTTCGTGGGCCTACAACCCTGGGCGTTCGCCCGCAGCCAGAACCACCTGATCGAAGACCTGCCCGACGAACTCTACTGCACCAGCCCCATGAGCATCGAGTTCAGGGCCATCCCCGACCACCCCGCCGAGTTGCTCGAACAGTTCTGCCTGGAGTTCATGCCCTGGTTCTACAAGAACAACAAGTCCCCCAAGGGCAACCAGCAGGTCGTAGATGGCACGGACACCTGCATGCCGGCGCCGTGGTGCGAGGAGAAAACCCTCATCGCATACAGCAAGGAAGGCTACCAGAGCAAAACCTGGGAACTGCCGCCCGACTGGCGCCATGTCCGCATGGTCCGGCTCTCGAGGATCGGCCTCCTGGGACACGAGCCTGTGGGCGAAACGCCTGTCGCCGATGGCAAGATCACCCTGGGCCTCGGGAAGGACGAAGCACTGAAGGTCTGCGTCGCCGAATAGGCGCGTCAGCAGAGAGGAAATGCCAGTGACCGCGCACCGAAGGACACCCAACCCCACGATCCAAAGAGCCCATATTGGCGGATACATCCTCGGGCCTCTCGTGGAGGCGCCGGAGGAGTATAACGCCGGGTTCTCGATCTACTCCGCTGCCTGGCCTTTGCTCGAGGAGTATCCCGGACCGAGCTTCCAATCTGGCCTGTTCGGCACCTGGATGCACCCCCACCACGAGCAGCGTCCGCCCGTCAAACTTTACTCCGACATCGAGGGCGGCCTCGGATGGTGGCGCGACACCCGCTTCGCCACGCTGACCCCGAAGTTCATCATGGGCGGGGTAGCACTCAACTTCGTCGCTTGGGCAAACGGCCCCGGCGCCGGCAAAGGAAGGAGCTGGCTCGAGCCGAAAGGAAAGTACGGCGTGGCACAACTCAGCCCGTGGGTCCTCTGGCCCCCTGACGGCCTGAACCTCAAGCAGGGCACCTGCGGCCAACTGTTTGGATACGGGTATCTGCCGCTTCCGCTCATCAACACGAAAGCCACCACCGCAGGCAAGAATGTGCCAACAGGGGATCAGTGCTGGACACTTTTCCTCAACACCGCAAATTTCAAAGGACCGGTCGCCTTCTTCACCCCCTACTTCTGGTCAAAACCGTCCGTGGACGACCCGCGCTTGAGCGGAATGTTCCTCGACGCCCGCCCCTCCGAGACCAAGAGAACCTTCGCGATGGAAACCCAATACATCCCCTGCGCCGTCGCCAACGACTCGAAGGGCAACACATATGCCCGAATCGCACGGACGAGATTCCCCATCGGAGCCGATGGCGATTCCGTGCTCCTCCACCGAATCACCTCCTACAGCAAACGCGCACTGTGGGATGGCGTGAGGGGCTGGCTGGAAGGCGGCGCTCCCGTTGATGGCACCATTGACCCCGAGGGCGCGTACCTCCACGACCTCCAGGCGCGGGAGGGGGCGGGTTGGAGCGTCTGCCTGCCCGACGTTCCCAGGGAGGAGCGCGCCCCGATCGCAATGGAGGCGTTCGCGCGTCCAGTCGTGATTGATTCGATAACGTATGGGTTCCGGTGGGACGAGAAGTCGGTGTCGAGGATAGACACGGCGGACGGCGCCCTCGTGGTGTTGCCGGAATACTATCGCTTGGCGAAAACGGGGAAAGAGGATAAGGGCAAGTGGGTCGCGGTGTCGGCCCAGGCGGTTCCGGCCGACACGGGGCTCGCCGAGGTAACCTTCGCCCCGCCCACGCCCACGCCCCAGGCGCCGTACGTCACACCAGATGACCCGGACAGTTGCTGGAGGAAACCCGGCCCGGTGGCCGGCCCGTTCGAGGCCCGACTCGGCGACGGGAGCGTGGTAACATACTATTGGTATCGCTTCGCCGACCAGCCCGCATTGCTCAACGCCGACCTCTCGGACGAGGAGCGAGAGGAATTGCAGAGACGAGTCGAGAGAATCCACCGCCACTGGACCTGCGACCGCGACTACCTGCCGCCGCCAACCACCGGAACACTGGCGGAGATCGACCCGGCCCTGCTCGTGAACCCGCCCGCGGGGCTCGAGTTCGGCTACGTGCCTATCGCCACGCGGCAAGCACCTGGCAAGGAGAATGAATCATGATGGGAAGCAACAGACTCAAGGCCGTCCTGGCTCTGGCCGCAGCGCTGGTGGTGGGCCTTGCCTCCGGTGCCGCTGCGAGGGAAATACCGGCCGTCCTGCCAGACCCCGATGGCAAGCCGACCGACACCACCAAGCCCGTCAAGGTTTACATCCTGGCCGGCCAATCGAACATGGTCGGGATGGGCGAGATCAGCGGGGCCAGGTGCCGCTACACAGGCATCTATCTGACCCCCGACCCGAACGCTCCCAAGGGGCCGATGTACATCTACCCCGCACGCGCTCTCTACAAGATAATGCCCCTCGCCATCCATCGCTCCGCCGGGAAACGTGCCGAAGAGGGAGCCATCGCCTCGATATACAAGGGCGCGTTCGACCCCGCAACCGACTACGACACAGCGAAGCCCCTCAGGACCCAGCCAATCGCCTTCGGACTCGCTCAGGGAACCCTCCCGACTGTCCCGGGACCACACACCTGCGTCGTCCGCGGATACCTGGCGGTGCCCGAATCGGGCGACTACATCGTCGGCGCGGGCCACGGCGACAGCGCGTGCAACGTCACACAGATCGCCGGGCGCGAGGTCTACCGCAAGAGACAGGGCGAGGCCCCCGTCAGGCAAAAAATCCACCTCGAGGCAGGCAAGCGCTACCCGGTCAAAGTCACCTACTTCAAGGGTGGCTCGACCGCTTTCTGGCTCAGACGCCTCGACCTGGTGGGCAAGGGCGACCTCGAGAGCGTGGTCAAGCGAGAAGGCAAGTTCCCAAACCTCGTTGACGACAAGGGCAACTGGACCCTCCGAAACGACGTGTACTACTACGACGCCAGGGTCAAGTTCAGAGGCGGCCCCCTCAGCCCCACCGTCAACAGCGGCCGCACGATCGGACCAGAACTCGGCTTCGGCCACGTCGTGGGCTACTACCACGACGAACAAGTGCTGCTCATCAAGACCGCTATGGGCAACCGCGCGCTCGGCTTCGACTTCCGACCACCATCCAGCGGCCGCAAGGCACCGGAAAACAAATGGGAGTCGCGCGAGTGGAAACTCATGGTCGAGGGTGTCCACAAAACCCTCGACAACCTCCCCAAGATCCTCCCAGGCTACAAGGGCCAGGGCTACCAGATCGCGGGCTTCGTCTGGTGGCAGGGACACAAGGACAGTTTCTCCCAGGAACTGATCGCCGAATACGAAAAGAACCTCGTCAACCTGATCAAGGACGTCCGCAAGGAATTCAAGGTCCCGAACCTGCCCGTCGTCGTCGCGACCGTCGGCTTCCACGGCTTCCGCATGCCGGAGAAGTTCCGCAGAATATGGCAGGCGCAGATCAACGTCGCCGACCCGAAGAAGCACCCAGAGCTTGCCGGAACGGTCCGGACGGTGGACACTCGCCCCTTCTGGCGCGAGCCCGACGACTCGCCAGCCAGCCAGGACTACCACTACAACCGCAACGCCGAAACCTATCTTCTCGTCGGCGATGCCCTCGGCCGGGCGATGGTGGACATCCTCGAGGGCAAGAAGCCCAGGGTTGTGGCCCCTGCGCCGTTTGCTCCGGCGGCCACCGCCCAGCCGAGGGAACAGACCGAAGAAGAAAAAGCGAAGGCCCGTGCCGCGCTCGCGCCCATCATCCTCGACGGGATGCTTCCCGAGTTCGTCGCCAGGAACCGCCAGGCACTGCTGCGCGATGCCAGCGGCGAGCGACCAAAGCGCCCCTCCCCCTTCCTCCGCGACACGCTCTACGCGCTGGCCGAGTTCTATCGCGCGGCAGGAATCCACGACTACGACTGGCACCCCTTCGGGCCGGACCTGCGGAACACCGAGTGGTTCTACTACAGTTTCGACCCGCCGGAGAAGATGCCGAAAGACAGCCCGAAACCCAGGTTCCGCAAGGTCACGTTCCCGGAGGGCATGGAAAACTGGTTCGCCCCACACTTCGACCCTGCAAAGGCCGGATGGAAGACCGGCCTGCCGCCCTTCGGCCAGAAGGGCGGAAAACTCGAACCCCTCAGGGAAACTTGCACGAGTTCCTTCTGCGGCTGCGGCATCAAGCCGAGGACGCTGTGGGAGAAAGAGGTCCTGCTCCTGCGCAAGACCTTCCAGTGTCCGCCGCTCAAGGAGGGCCACCGCTATCGCATCGTGGTCGGCGGCAGCGCCCACGTCGCCTCCGGCGAGGGCTACGCCATCTACGTCAATGGCAAGAAACTGATCGAATATCCGGTGGGCGTCGGCAAAAGGCAGGGAGGCCAGCCGCGCGGCGCCTTCGTCTGGAAGGACTTCCGCAAGGAGTTCCAGAGCGGGAAGGTCACCATCGCCGTGATCAGCTTCCTGAGGTATTACCATCCGCGGTACAAGGCAATTCCGCCCCAGGGCCACCTGAGCGTGTGGCTCGAAGAGATGAAGCTCCCGCCGCTGGAGGGACTCCAGGCCGCTGCGCCGGGGACAAAGGAGTGAGCCGCCGGTGAGATCGTGCACCTTCGACATCGCCCGCGTGCCATTCAGCACGTTCGGCTCCTGGATGTCCATCTCCATCCCGAGGGGCGAAGAGGAACTCCACTTCCGCGACCACCACAACGGGGCCAACAACCTCTTCCCGCTGCGGACACTCGCCGGCGGCAAGGTCGCCCAGCCACAAATCGAGGCGCGGCCGTGGTGCCTCGTCCTCACCCACGAGAAAGGGCGCGTCGAGTTCTGCTTCGAGTCGCCCCGCACCCTTCGCGTGCGGGGCGAAGGGCTCGGCCTGGAGTTTGGCGGCAGGAACCTCACCTACAGCGAAAGCCCCAATCTCCTCACCCTCAACAAACCCCACACCCGCCGCTACCAGGTCGAGATGCTCCACGGCTCCTTCGAGGTCCGCCGGCTGGTGCCGACCCAACCGCTCTTCCCCACGACAGTGGCGCTCACCCCGGCGCCGGACGGCCGCTGGGAGGCAGCCATTGACGAATTCTGGAGCACCTGGCGGCGACCCGAACGCCGCTCGTTCCACGCCTGCGTCGAGGCCGCCAGGAGAGCGTTCAACGCATTCCTGGAGGCGATGCCGCCCGCGCGCCCGGAGGACGAGGAGGCAAGGACCCTCGCGGCCTACGTCAACTGGTCCTGCACCGTCGAGCCCTGTGGCCTCATCAAGCGACCAGTCCTGCTGATGTCGAAGAACTGGATGAGCAACGTGTGGAGTTGGGACCAGTGCTTCAACGCCCTGGCCCTCGCCCGGGGACAGCCCGAACTGGCGCTCGACCAGATGCTCATTCTCGCCGACCATCAGGACGAGTTCGGCGCATACCCCGACAGCATCAACGACATGCGCCTCCACTTCAATTTCTCGAAGCCCCCGGTCCACGGCCTGGCGTTTAGAGAGATTCTCGCCCGGCTCCCTCAGCGCCCGTTGAGGGACCTGCTCCACACGATCTACGATTCCCTCGGCCGGCAGGCCGACTGGTGGATGACCTGGCGGCGTCGCAAGGGCGACTCGCTCCCTTACTACCTCCACGGCAACGACAGCGGTTGGGACAACAGCACGATGTTCCGACTGGGCGTCCCGCTCGTCGCCCCCGACCTGGCGGCGTTCCTGGTCGCCCAGATGGACGTCCTGGCCGACCTGGCCGCGCAACTCGGCAACGACGACCCCGCTCGGTGGAAGGCGCGAGCCGACGAACTCCTCGAGGCCCTCATGCGCGAACTCTGGCGTGGAGACCGCTTCGTCGCACGCCTGGCCAACGATGGCTCGGTGGTCGAATGCCAGAGCCTCTTGCCCTGGATGCCCGTCGTCCTCGGTGAGCGATTGCCCGAAGAAATCCGCCGCGCGTTGAAGAAAGGCATCGAGACACACCTGACCGAATGGGGACTTGCCACAGAAAAGGTGGATAGCCCACACTACAGGGCCGACGGCTACTGGCGCGGCCCCATCTGGGCACCCGCCACCTGGCTAGCCGTCTTCGGCCTCGACCGGGCGGGCTTCACCACCCTTGCCGACACCATCAGCGAGAGGTTCTGCCGCTTGTGTCGCAAGAGCGGCTTCGCCGAGAACTTCAACGCCACGACCGGGGAGCCGCTCTGCGACCCGGCCTACACCTGGACCTCGAGCGTCTTTCTCCTCTTGGCTGAGCGGATGAACCGGCGACGGTAAGAGAGAAACACACGGCGTTCCGCGACTTCGCGCTCAACTGGTGGGGCAAAAAGCCCAGAAGCAGTTCATGACCGAGCGCGGCCACGCCAGACTCTCGGACGAATACGACGAGAAAACCGCCGAGCACATCCGCAGGATCGTCCAGGAGATCACTGACCACTACTTCCCCAACGGCCGTCAGGAAAAGCACTAGGGTGCCCCCGCCCCGGTCGCCGTTGAAGCGATTGTTGCCACCCTGTGGGGAACACGGACAGGAACGCCCAGCAGAAACCCCGCCACAAGGCAGCGAGTGGGTCCACCGGGGCTTGCACAGCGAGGGGAGCGGCGGTACTCTCGATGGCACCGTGGCTGCGGAGGAGAGGACATGGGACACTGTTGCTTTTTCCTGGTCTGGCTGTGCGCGGTCCATCCAGTGCAGGGGGCGGCGAGCGCCATGAGGGCCGAAGGTCTGACGTGCGAGTATGCGGTGAATCCGCTGGGCGTTGATGTCCCGCGGCCCAGGTTCGGCTGGGTTCTGGCTTCGCCGCTCCGCGCTCAGTGGCAATCGGCCTATCGGATTCTCGTGGCGAGCAGCCGCGAAAAACTCGACGCCAACCAGGGGGACAAGTGGGACAGCGGAAAGGTGGTCTCACAGCGCTCGTTCAACATCCCGTACGCCGGCGGCCCGCTCGACAGCGGCGAGCGGTGTTGGTGGAAGGTCATGGCGTGGGACTCTGCCGGGAAGCCGACCGACTGGAGCGAGCCAGCGACCTTCGAGATGGGCCTGCTCAAGCCCACCGACTGGAAGGGCGAGTGGATAGGGATGGACGCCGGCACCTCGTTGCCGTTCGTGCCCGGAAAGATCGGACGGGCGGTGTCCCTCGATGGTGCGGGCCAGACAATCAGGATTCCTCATCACGCACGGCTAAAACCGGCCAATGCGATCACTATCAGCGCCTGGACCAAACCCGTCAAGGTAGGGAAAGCCGGCGACCCCGGCGGCGGCTGGCAGGAAATCTACAGGAAGGAGGACGGCGAGGCCAGGCACCTGCTGGCCACAGGCCACACGGGCCGAGTGCGAGGGCTATGGGTCGGCCTGGGGATCGGCGGCAGGTACGTCGAGCGGGGCGCGGCCGTTGACCCCGCGACCATGACCGACGGGCGCTGGCATCACGCCACCGCGACCTACGATGGTTCCACCATCCGAATCTACTTCGACGGCAGGGAGGTCGGGCGTTTCGACCATCGCGGGAAACTCGACACGCGCGGCTCCGCCCCGGCCTACATCGGCTCTCTCGCCGGCAGGATGGAGTTCTTCCAGGGCGGGATTGACGACGTGCGGGTCTACGCGCGCGCGCTCTCCGCCGCCGAAGTCCAGGCACTGGCCTCGGGGCAAGAGGTGGAACCACGGGGACTCGTCGGCTGGTGGAAACTCGATGGCGACTTGAGAAACAGCGTCGCCGGCCCGGATGGCGAGGCGGTGGACACAGCGGCGTTGAGGCGGGCGGTTGGCCGCTCCCCACTCCTGAGAAAGGAGTTCACGCTCCAAAGGCCGCTGCGCCGCGCCAGGGCCTACATCTGTGGCCTCGGCTGGTACGAACTCTACATCAACGGCCGGAAGGTCGGCGACCACGTCCTCGACCCCGCCACCACCAACTACCACAAGCGGGCCTTGTATGTGGCCTACGACGTGACGGACCGGCTGCGCCGCGGACGCAACGCCATCGGAGTGATGCTCGGCAACGGATGGTTCTGTGAGCCGGGGCGATTCAAGTACGGCGACTCGCCGAGGGTCCTGATGCAACTCGTCCTCGAGTTCGCCGACGGCACCGCAACCAGCATCGAGACCGACCCCACGTGGAAGGCCGCCCCCGGCCCGATAACCCGCAACGATCTCTACGGGGGCGAGACCTATGACGCCCGACTCGAGAAACCGGGCTGGACGAACCCCGGCTACGACGACTCCCAATGGGCCAACCCACTGGCCAAGGCGCCGCCAGGCGGAACCCTCCAGGCGCAACTCATGCCGCCCATCAAGGTGATGAAAACCCTCAAACCCGCGAGACTGACCAACCCCAAGCCCGGCATCTACGTTTACGACTTCGGCCAACTCTTCGGCGGATGGGCGAGGCTACGCGTCAAAGGGCCGAAGGGCGCCAGGGTCACCATCAAATACTCCGCGCGCATCTTCAACGACACCGGCCTCCTGGACAAGCGCCGCCACAGGGCAGGCGAAACCGACGTCTACATCCTCAAGGGAGACCCCAACGGGGAGACCTACGAGCCGAGGTTCACCTACCACCCCGTCCGCTACGTCCAGGTCGAAGGCTATCCCGGAACCCCCACCCTCGACGACCTCGACGGGAGGGTCGTCCACTCGGCGGTGGACCTCTCCGGCGACTTCCGCTGCTCGAATCCTCTCTTGAACAAGATTCATCGCAACGCGGTCTGGACCCTCAGGAACGAACTTTTCGGCATCCCCCTCGACTGCCTGCACCGCGAGCACTGGGCCTGGACCGACCCCGCCACCATCGCCGGCACGCTCTATCCGAGGAAACACATGCCGCGGTTCTGGACCAAGTGGCTCAGGGACATCGCCGATGCCCAGCGGCCCAACGGGGCCGTGCCAGACGTCTGCCCCTCCTACCCCGGCGAGCGGTCCGACCCCGCCTGGGGCGGAAACTATCCGCTCCTCGTCTGGTACCTCCACCAGTACTATGGCGACCGCCGCATCCTCGAGGAACACTACCCCGGAATGAAGAGGTGGATTGACTATCTGACCGCCATCGCGCGCGACCACATCGTTGCCAGAGGCCACTACGGCGACCACATGCTCCCCGGGCCCGCTCCGGGCCGCGAGGAGTTCATCTCCAGCGAGACCCCGCGCCCGCTCGTCTGGACGGGCTACTACTATCGCGGAGCGTGGGTGGCATCGCGGGTCGCAGAAATCCTCGGCGAGACCGAAGACGCCCGCCGCTACGCCCGCCTGGCCGAGGAGATAAAGCGGGCGTTCAACGCCAGGTGGTTCGACGAGCGCAACGAGCGATACGCCACCGGCTCCCAGACCGCCAATCTCTTCCCCCTTGCGCTGGGCATCGTGCCGAAGGGCCACGAGGAGCGCGTGTTGAGAAACGTCGTCCGCGACATCCTCGAGAAGCGAGGAGGCCACCTCCACACAGGCAACACCGGCACCACCTGCATGGTCCGGGTGCTGCCGCAGATGGGGCGCGCGGACGTCATGTACCGCGTCGCAACCGCCACCACCTACCCCGGCTGGGGCTACATGGTCGAGCAGGGCGCGACCACGATCTGGGAGGCCTGGGGATTGGGACAGGGCGCCGAGAGCATGATAATGTGGGCAACCATCGAGGAGTTCTTCTACGGCGCCCTGGCCGGCATTCGGGCGCCCGACTACTACGGCCCCCACCCCATGCCACCGGGCTTCCAGCGCATTCGCATCCGCCCCTGCATCGTTGGCGACTTGACCAGCGCCAGCGGCTCGATGCGCACCGTCCGGGGCATGGTCTCCTCGCGGTGGCGGAAAGGGAAGAACTCGGTGACGCTCGAGGTCGCGATCCCAGTCGGTAGCGCGGCCGAGGTGAGCGTGCCGAAGGCCGGGCTGAGGGATGTCGCCGTCGAGGAGACCGGGAAGATGGTCTGGAAGGACGGGGCCTTCGTCGCCGGCGTTGCGGGACTGAAGGGCGCCAGCGAGAGCGAGGGCTATGTGACCTTCCAGACCGGCTCCGGGACATACTCCTTCAAGTTGACCGGGAAGGCCGAATAGCAGCCAGAGCCTCCAGAGTGCACAGGTAGCGCAGCTCGTCTCTCCCCTCGCGACAGCGCTCGCAGTCGAGGGTGACGTAGATCGTCGTGCCGGACGTTCGGACGAGCGAGCCGCGCTGGTCGCCCAGGTTGTAGTACTACTTGATCTTCCCCCTGACGCCCAGTTTCGTCATCATGTCCTCAGCCAAGAAGCGCCGGCACTCGTCCCCAGTCGGGATGTCGGTCCTGATCGTCTTCCACCTCTCCACCTCCTTGGGGTCCAGGCCCTTGATGGCCAGGACGCGCTTGAAGCGGTGGCGGAAGCGGTCGGTGTGGAGGGCGGGGTAGGTGTGGACGAGGCCAGTGTCCATCAGTCGGCGATAGAGGACGATGAGTTCCTTGGCCGCGGCGATGACCTGGTCGGCCGAGGCGGCCTTCGGCCACGCCTTGGCCGCGCGCTGGTAGTCGAGCCACAGTCGAAGGCAATGCAGGTACATGGCCAGGCGGTCGAGCCGCGCGACGACGGCCCCGTCCTTCTCGGCGTCGTAGGCTTTGGCGAGGTCGAGGTGCGCGGCGCGGAGCCTCGCGGCGGTCAGGGGCTTGCCCGTGGCCCAGCGCTCGTAGATTCGGCGGATGTGGGGAGCCGCTCGGCCAAAGGCTCGGGTGCAGAAATCCTCGACGAGGGCTTCCGGCTCCAGGTCGGGATTCCACATCAATTTCGCGGCCATCCAGTAGCCCAGGCCGTTCGGTCCCCAGTTGCAGGCCGACTCGGCGTCGTAGGTCGAGAGGCCCAGGTCGCGATAGTGGCGAATGGCCTTCGCCAACTCATACACCCGCCCGGCCTTCGCCTTGCCCGGCAAATCCCAGTCCCAGGCATACACGCTGAAATAGTCGTAAACCCCCACTCTGGCCCCCAACTTCCTGAACGCGGCCACCTGCTGGTCGAAAGAGAGTTTGGTGTAGCGGAAGCCCGTGGTCACCTGCACATAGACCCCGGGCGGCAGGGGCTTCGAGGGCGGGTCGGCGTGGAAGGCGTAGGCGTAGAGGCCGACCCACTTGTCCGGGAATTCCTTCCTCAGGGCCTTCGCCACGACGCCCGCGAGGTGGAACACGCGGTCGCTGACCGACCCGAGTGCCTTGCAGCGCTCACACTCGCAGTAGCCGCCGCCATCGTTGGGCTCGACCGACGCCATCACGCGCCCCGGGTCCTTGCGGAAGACGGCCAGGACGCCCTCGATGACCCGCTTCTGGACCTCGGGGTTGGATGTGCAGAGTTGGGTCGGCTGGCGCTTTCCCTTCACGAGGGCGAACCATTCGGGGTGGTGGTCGAAGAGGCGCCTGGGGACATAGCGCTCGTAGGCGTGGCCGCAGTCGGTGCGGAAGTGGCCGAGTTGACGGTTGTGGACCAGCCAGGCGTTGTAGTCGCGGCGCAGTTTCTCCGTCCGCGGTCCCCAGCCGTACCAGATTCGGCGGAAGGCGAAGGCCGGTTTCTCCCGCAATCGGCACTCGACCGCCAGGGTCGGCCGCTTCGGCACAACTGTCCACACCGGATCGGGAAAGAACCACCGGCAGCCGATCTCCTCGAGGAACGCATACACCGCATGCTGGAGGCCGAGCTCAGTGTTGGCGAGGAGCAGGAGGCGGTCGCTGCGGCTCTCGACGGCGAAGCCTTCGGG
>CAYYCI010000056.1:0-12469 GCA_964470215.1 uncultured Planctomycetota bacterium | reverse complement strand
TGCCGGAGCCAGATGGTCCAGTGGCGGCGGTGCCAGTCCTCGATGGCTTTCTGGCCCAGGTCGCGGCCGGCTTTCTCGCTCTCGATGTGCTTGTGGCGGTGCGCCTCGGCGAGGGCCTCCTCGAATAGGCTTCCGGCCTCCATCGGGCAAGGTTCCATCGTTTCACCTCGTGGCCCCGGCCGCCTCGAGGACGGCGAGCATCATCGCCAGGTTCTTCACGGCCGCTGCAGTGTCAACGAGTGGTTCTCCCTGTCCGCGAACGGCCTTGACGAATCGCTCGAGCGAAATCTTCATGAAGTCGTCACAGACCACCTCGCGCTCTCCTAGCCGAAGACGCCCTCGGTAGAGGCCGTCCCGGTCCGGTGCCGACTGGCAGTCGGCCACCAGGCTGTCGAGCCCGAATCGGCGAGGGAAAGGCTCGGCGGGCAACTTCGCAACGCGCACGTCCACCTCGCAGCGCCGCTCCCCCAACCTGACCTCGAAGGCCACCTCGCTGCCGCGCCGACCCACCCCCACGTCCACGCTCCCCTCGACCAACTCCGCTTCCGGCAACAGGGCTAACAACTCGCTCAACGGATGAGGCAAGAGGTCCGCCAGGATTCCCGCCCCGCTCGGACTCTTTGGCTTCAAAAGCGAGGTCATCTCGGCCGTGAACCGCCGCGGCTCGCGCAAGACCTCGGGCGGCACCAACTGGCGGTAGAGGTCGGCCGCCGCCGCATACTGCATGTTCACCGCCAGCACGAGCCCTCGCGCTCGGGCCACCTCCACTGCCTTCCTTGCCGCGGCGAGCATCTCCTCCCGACTGCCGGCGGGGTCCCAGACGAACGGCTTCTCACAGAGCACCGAACAGCCGGCCTGGAGGGCCTCGAGGGTGTGGTGGGCGTGGAGTGGTGGAGGAGTGCACACGCTGGCGGCGTCGGGGCTCTCAGTCGAGAGCAACTCGTCAAGGTCGGTGTAGCCGCGCGGCGCCAGGCCGAACTCGTGGTGGAGCGCTGCGGCGGTCCTCTGGACGCTTCTGGGCGAGGAGCCGAGGAAGGCGACGACCTGGCAGCCGAGCGCGGCGTACCATTTGGCGTGGAAGCGACCGAAGCCCGAGGCTCCGAGTATGGCCACCCGCGGCGCCATTGCGCCCTCCTGGGCGTTCATTTCAGCCTACACAAGAGGCTGACGATGGCGGCCACCGCCGCGATCACCGCCAGCATACACGCGCAGCAGAAGATGCTGTCGAGGAGTATCGCGCGCAGGCCCCGCTTGCGGCTTGCGCTGTAGGCCACGGCTATCACCACACAAAGCAACAGCCCCGCCACGTATCGGATCAGCGTCGCCTGCGTCATCATGCCGTCTCTTCGTCGGGCTTGTCGGCCAGGTAGAAGGCATCGGCCATCACCAAGACGTTGAAGGCGGCGGACACTAGCGTGAAGGTCAGCCCGAGGTCGGCCAGTTGCGTGGGATTGACCGGCGGTCGCAACAGGTGGCTCGCGACCGCCGTGGCGATCGCCAGTGGGCCGTCGAACATCTGGAGCAGGAACGCCCACTTGTGGCCGGTGAGCGAGACCGTGCTCAGTCCCCCCATCGCCAGGCCCGCGACGAACACCGCCGTCACCGTCACGCAGTAGAGAGTCGCTCGGCCCAGCCGGCCCGCGTAGAAATGGCCGCCGCCGGGCAGCAACCACGCAAGAAGAAGCGTCCTCCCCGGGTCACGTGCCTGGGCCATTTTTGCCTGTGCCTTTCCTCGTCCCGACGAGCCGCAACAATCTATATCAAAACAAGAGTCGAGTCAACCGCTCCGCCCGTCGGTCGCTCCGCCCCTGTCACCGTCCGCGTGTGTCCGTGTCCGTCCGTGTTCGTCCGTGTTCGTCCGTGTTGGTCCGTGTCCCTCCGTGTTAGTCCACCCAGTCGTGAAGCCTCAGCGAGCCCACCAGGTCGCTCACCCTGGCAACTTGCTGCTCACGGAGGAGCGAGCGAAGCTCGTCGAGGAGCCGCGAGCAAGCCGTCGCCTCGCGCAGGAGGAGCGTGCCGACGAAACAGGCGGCGGCCCCCGCGATGATGAACTCGGCGACGTCCTCGCCGGAGATTATCCCCCCGCCGCCGAGGACAGGAACTCCGCGCGAACGAACCGTCTGGTAGGTCTGGTGGACCTTGAGCAGTGCCAGCGGCTTTATCGCCGGCCCGGAGAGGCCGCCGGAGTTCGCGCCGATGAGCGGGCGCCGGCTCCGAACGTCAATCGCCAGCGCAGGGAACGTGTTGGTCAGCGACAGGGCGTTCGCGCCGGCCTCGACACACGCCAGCGCGATCGAGGCGATCTCGGCCACGTTCGGCGTCAGTTTCGCTATCAGGGGCTTGTCCGTCGTCCCGCGCACAGCCCCGACGACCGCCGCGGCGGCCTCCGGGTCGCTGCCGAAGAGCATCCCTCCCGCCTTGACGTTCGGACACGAGATGTTGATCTCGATTGCCTGGACAACTGGCGAGGCAGCCAGGCGCTCGGCCACCCGCGGATATTCCTCCACCGTCGCGCCGGCCACGTTTGCGATGACGACCGTCTGGGCGTCGCCCAGGCGCGGCAGGTGGTCCCGCGCGACCGCCTCGACCCCGGGGTTTTCCAGTCCGATGGAATTGATCAGGCCCGCGCCCCCGGCGGTCTCGACGATCCTCGGTGTGGGGTTTCCTGCGCGCGGCTCGAGGGTGACAGACTTGAGGATAATCGCGCCGAGTTGAGAGCGGGAGAAGCCCTCGAGGCGTTCGAGTTCCTCACCCCAGCCACAGGTGCCCGAAGCGGCCACGAGGGGGTTGCGCAGCCTCAGGCCCGCAAACTCGACCGAGAGTTCAACTTCGCCTTGCCCTGGTTCTCTAGCCATCTCGGCGGGGTTCGCGATCCCAGTTCACGATTGCCGCGTCGAGGACGGGCCCGTCGGTGCACAGTTTCCTGTGGCCGAGAGAGCCGTCGGGCTCGAGGACCTCGACGACGCACGAGTTACACACTCCCATCCCACAGGCCATCATCTCCTCGAGAGCGACCTGGCAGTGGTTGCGGGCGTTCCTGGCGAGTTCGGCCACCCTGGCGAGCATGGCCCACGGGCCGCAGGCGAATATCCACGCGCCACGCGCCTTGGGGCTGGCGAGGAAGTGTTCGAGCAGGTCGGTGACGACCCCACCGTAGAGATTGCCGCCCCCTTCGGCGGCCAGTCCGACCGTGATGCCCAGGTTCTCCAGTTCTGCCGCCGTCACACACGCCCGCGGGAGCCGGTCGGCGAGCGGATGGTTCTGATCGATCACCGTCTGGGTGGTTTCGACGGGGAGTTCATCCGTGGTCGCGGCTCCGATGAAGGCGTAGGTTGGGTTCCCTCGTCTGGCCAGTTGTCGGGCGAGGAGGCCCAGGCTCGCCCAGCCGCATCCGCCGGCGACGAGAAGGGCGGCTGCCGCCGCCGGCGGCAGGTCGAAGCCACGGCCGAGCGGGCCGAGGACTTTCACCCGCGTGCCCACCGCGAGCCGTGAGAGCGCGCGCGTCCCTTCGCCCACGACCCTCACGAGGATGGCTACCTCGCCCGCGTCGGGGTCGGCGTCGTAAACGCTGAAAGGGCGCCGCAACAGGAATGGGCGCGAGCCTTCGATCGCCGGGGGCCAGCGGTCGTGGACGCGATACCCGAAGCCCGGCGAAGGCACCATGATGTTGACGAACTGGCCGGGTTTTGCCAGGCGCGCGATTCGCGGCGCCTGGAAGGTGAGCCGGAAGATGCTCCGGGCGACCTGGCCCCTCGCCGCCAACGCCGCCACCTCGTCGAAGACCGGCTGGTCGAGCGTGGCAGCGGCGGCGGTGGCTGAGGGTTCAGGCGACATGGCGCTGTGGCTAGGCCAGAGCCTTGGTTGCCTCGACGACGTTTCTGAGGAGCAAAGCGGTGGTCATGGGCCCGACGCCGCCCGGGACGGGCGTGATGTGGCTGGCCACCTCTTTAGCGGCCTCGAAGTCCACGTCGCCGACCGTGACCATGTCGGCCTTGCCCTTCTGGTTCTTGACCGGCTCGCCGCCCTCGTCGAGGGCGCGCGGAAGGCGATTGATGGCAACATCAATGACCACCGCGCCGGGTTTTATCATGTCGGCCGAGATCAGCGGGCTGAGGTCGGGCAGCGGGGGCTTCTGGTATTTCTGGGGGTTCTTCTTCCAGCGACGTAGTTTGCGGCGATATCCGCTCCAGACCGCCTGGGGCTTCCCTGTGGCGACGACGAGGATGTCGGCACGTCGGGTGTGTTCGGCCAGGTCGGTCGTGGCGATGTGGCAGCAGGTGACGGTGCAGAAGTGGGCGAGGAGAAGGAGGAGGAGGGGCTTGCCGACGATCTCGCTGTGGCCGACCATCACGGCGTGCTTGCCGTAGAGGTCGATGCCGACCGAGCGGATCAGTTCCATCGCCCCGACCGCGGTGCACGGGGCGGGTGCAGGGAGTGCCCAGGTCAGGGACTCGCGCAGCCACTCCTCGTAGTTCTTCGGCTTCCCGCGGCGGGTGAGGGCCGGCTGGCTGCACGCGAGGACCACGCGGCCGAGATTCGCAGGACAGATGCCCTCGGCGTCCTTACGAGGATCGATTCTGGCCTGAAGTGTGCGGGAGTCCACGCCCTCTGGCAGGGGCATCTGGACGATTATCCCGGTCACCGACGGGTCGGCGTTCAGTTCGTCAATGCGGGCGAGGAGGTGGTCCTGGCTGCTGTCGGTGGGCTGTTCGTCAATGGTGTAGCGGATGCCGATTTCCTCGCAACTCTTCTTCTGGCTGCGGACGTAGATTCGCGAGCCCGGGTTGTCGTTGGCCTGGATGGCCACGAGGTGCGGGGCCTTGCCGATGGCCTTGAGTTTCTCGACCTCCTTGGCCAGTTGCTCCTTGATGCGCGCCGCGATTGCCTCGCCGTCAATGATCTCGGCCGCCACTGCACACTCCTTTCCTGTGCTCGAGGATGTCGGGAAGTTGGTCGCAGGCGCCTATGATAGCCGGGGGGCTTTTCATTGCAAGCCCCGGTCGGCATCCTGGCCGCGGGGGCGGATCTGTCGGCGCATGAGCCTCAGTCGGCCTGGCGCTCCAGCGACAGAGCGGTCAGGTAGAGGAAGTGGAGGCAGCCCTCGATTGCCACGTCGTTGTTGACGAGGCTGTCCTCCCAGTCGCCGCAGACCTTCAGCGCGGCGGCCAACACGCCCTTCGAGGCGACCCAGTTGATGGCCGAAGGCCGCTGCTTCTCGCGCGTCAGGCGGACCAGGAGGGGCTTGTCGCCCAGGACGAAGCGGTGGCGCAGCCGCGCGTTGACGACCGTTCTGAGCGCCGCGAGAAGCGACCTCTGGGCGTCGTTGGCGTCCCTGCCACACGTGAAGCGATACCCGCCGTCGTAGTCCACGACCTCGACCTGGAGGAAAGCGGCGGCCTTGTCTTCCTCGACTGCGCGCTTGATAGCGACGGCGGCCTGCTCGCTGAATGGCTCGGCGCCGCGCTCGGTCTTGTTCGGATACTCGTCCCAGTGGTAGGGGAAATTGCGGTCGAGGAGGCAGCCGCTGGCCGTGGCGGGCTTGCCCTCGCGATAGCCGCTGACGTTCAGGACGGGGATTATCTTCACGCGAATGCGCTCGAGGAGCCACGGGATTTTCGGGTCGCTGGTGGGATTGGAGACCAGGATTTCGGCCAGGCGGAGGAGCGCGGTCGAGGCGAGCCAGTCGGTGCCCTCCGAGCATCCGGCGAGTAGGACCAGCGGCTTTCCCTCCTCGCCGATGGTGTAACTGAAGCCGTAGTCCTCGCGCCTCATGGCCCCGATCTCGAAACTGCGCTTGACGCGGTCGGGATTCTCCTTGGCGAGTTCGTCGAACCACTCGACCAGGTCGGGGTACTCCGGCCTGGCGGGGACGAACCTGGCGTAGAGCGGCCCAGTGCCGAGCATCCGCGCGACGAGCACCAGTTTGTTCTTCGACCCCGGGTCCATCCCGGCCCTTCCGTTCGGGCACACGATGTCGAGGACGAGCATCCGCCCGCCGAGGTCCACCCGAAGAATCGCAGTGTTTTCTGCTGAGCCGTCGGTTGCGACGATGGTCTTGCCCTCACCCGTGGCGAGGCCCTTCAGGTAGCGTGCGACGAACTTCTTGCCCTTGCGCCCGTGCCACGGGATGCGCGACTCGGCCGCCAGCCCGCCCGTCAGCGGTCCCTCGTGGACGAAGCGGATCGTCGGCGGCTCCTCGAAGGCGGTCTCGTCGGCGATGTCGCCGATCAGGTGGGAGTAAACGAGTGTGTCGGCGATGACGGTGCCGCCCTCACGGGCGAAGGGCTGGACGATCGGGTCGCCGCTCATGAACGGAATCCCGCCGTGGATGAGCACGACGAGGGCCTCGTCCTTGTTCGGGTAGCGCATCCGCTCGCCGAGTTGCTGGACGATGAGTTTCTCGCCGCAGAGCGCCTTGAGTTCCGCCACCTCGCGTCCCTTTGGCTCGTCGGTGAGCAGCTCCACCACGGGGAAAGGCAAACTGACGGGCACGAGCGTGTCGCCCGCATACCCTGCCCCCGCGAGATAGGCGAGCAGGGGCCAGGGCCCATCCATCGCGGCAGTTTGGGCATATCCGACGAGTTCGCCCTTGTGCCAGACCTCGAAGCACTCGCCCAGGCCGACCTCGCCCTTGAACTCGATCCCCACTGCGGCCTTGCCCTTCTGGAGGACCAGTTCGTATCGCCTGGGCTTGGGCCGTTCGGCGCCGACCGCGGTCACGGCCAGGAGCAACGCCAGGACACAGGCGCGACCACCCATCGCCGGGCCTCCTCACTCAGCGCCGCAGTTCCACTATCGCCCAGAGGTCGAGTTCGGGGACAACGAAGGTCGTGGCCTTCTTGTCGGTGGCGAGTTCGAGTTCCACCGGCTGCTTCCGGGGAGCGTGGAGGATGGCCTTTGTGAATCTCGCGCCGCCGAAGAGCCAGCGCGCCAGGCTCACCTTGAAGCCGCGCTGGGGCTTCATCGCATCGTGGTCGGCGTCGTAGTTGCGGTTGAGGAGGTGAACGACCGCCGGCCGGCCTCGCTCGGGATTCCGCCGCGGCACGACCCACACACCCGAGGCGCCCTCGACGCTCACCGGCTCGCCTATCAGCAGCCGCAGCGCGGCGTCGTCGGGCCACTCGACCACCCGTTTCCCGGCCGCCTCGAGGGCCTTTTGTTGGGTTGAGTCCAACTCGAGGGTCTTGGGAATAACGATCGCCTTGAACCGCGAGAGGGTCGAGGCAGTGAGGCGATAGCCGGGAAGCCACTCGTCGCCGGCAACGACGACGGTGAAGGGGACGTTGCGGCTGGCCAGGGTCGTGCAGATTGCCTCGATGCGGCCCCGCCCCCTGCGGTTCGCCCCGTTGCCATAGACCACCGCCACCGAGGCAACGGCCTCGTAGCCGTCGAGAAGCGGCGCCTTCTCCCTGACGAACCGATACAGCCACGCATACTCCTCGGTCGGGCCGGAATACCAGTGGGTGCCTTTCTCCTTCGTGTAGCACCACTGGCGATGGGGAGCCATGAAGTTGTGGCCGAACGCATATGAGAGGGCGACCCACGTGCGAACCAGACACGGCAGGTTGTGTTCATTGACGAACGCCCAGTCCCAGCCGCCGGCTGTCGAGGCAACCGGCCGGCCGAGCCCGTCGGCCAACTTGTAGATGTAAACGGGATGACTCGGCGGCCTGCGGCGCGAGGCGTGGTGAGCGACCTCGCAACAGAAGAAACTCACGTGGGGCGCGATGGCCAACGCCTGGGGATTGCTCAGGCCGGAGTTGACGCTCAACGTCACCGGCTTGCCGCGTAGTTCCTGGGCCTTTTTTCGGAACTCGGCCACGAAGGCCGTCGCCGCCCGCACGTGGAAGTCGTAGAACTCCGCGGCCAGCGGCAGACGCGAGCGACGCTTCACATACTCCGCCGGCTTCACCCCCCGCTTCAGCAGGAACTCCCGATAGTCGAAACTCGCCAGGTCGTTGATCCCGAGCGACGCCAACTTCGACTTCGGGACGTTCTTCGCCAGATACTCGCGGAAGGCGGCCATGCAGTGGCGACAAAACCCACCCCCGCGCCAGGTCACCGAGCCCGAGGTCCCGCGGTAGTCGTCAATGTGGAGGCCATCGGGTTTGGCGGCCATCACCTCGCGCAGGCGCCCCTCGAGGTAGCGGCGGTAGAGCGGGCTGTTCGTGCACCACCACCAGGCCGGCTGGCCCTTGTGTTTGTGGTCCCAGA
Organism: uncultured Planctomycetota bacterium; assembly: GCA_964470215.1. Classification (GTDB taxonomy): domain Bacteria; phylum Planctomycetota; class PUPC01; order DSUN01; family DSUN01; genus CAYYCI01. The sequence goes on along the minus strand of CAYYCI010000056.1, from coordinate 4,255 downwards.
GCCAGGGGACGATGAACGGCTCGCCCGCGAAGTTCCGGCACGCGGCGTCCAGGAAGTCCGGGCTGAAGTCAATCACCCGGCGGAACTCGGTCAGGAAGCCGATGCTGCTGTGGAACAGGCGAACGCCACTGGCGTGTGCCTGCTCGATGTGGCTCGCCTTCGGCCATCCGGCCCAGCCGAGCACCGTGCAGCCGTAGGCTTGGTAGAGTTTCGGATTGTCGTACATGAAGACGACGTCGGAACGCCGCAGTGCGCGCTCGCCCGCCATCACACACCCCACCGCCAGAAGAAGCAGACCGGTTCCCCGGATGAACTGTTCCATCGCCTACCTCCTCGGCTCGGATTGTAGGTCCCTCACCCGAAAGTGTCAAGACCCTCGCAAGCGCCCCCGATTGCAGACAGGAGGGAAGGGGGACGGGAGCCTTTTTCCAGACGAGGAAAAAGGCTCCCGTCCCAGTGCCTGTCATTGGTTCGAGAGGCTTGACCGGCTCGGCCGGTCACGGCTAAAATCCGAGAGGCGAAGCCGAGGAGAAGAGAAATGGCCAAGGGATATCTTGCTCGCCACCTCGACGAGACGACCCCCGTGCCGTGTCCCTGCGGCGAGAGCCGCCGAATCTTCACCCGTGAGGATAGCCCCGTGGCCAACATCCACGTGACCACCATCCGCGACTCCCGCCGTCACCACCACAACCACACCACCGAGTTCTACTACATCCTCGATGGGCACGGCACGCTGGAGGTCGGCGACGACCGCCTTGAACTCAGCCCGGGGCTGCTGGTGCGCATTGACCCGGGGACGCCCCACCGCGGCCACGGCGACTTCAAGACCCTCGTCATCGGCGTTCCCGCCTGGGACCCCGCCGACGAACACTTCGACGACTGACGCCTCGGCCCGATCGGGCGGCCGGCCGCGGAGAGCATTCGCTCAGCGCACTGGCCCGAAGTCGGGGACTTCGACGGGCGCGCCGCCGAGCCGCGACGACTCGCCGGATAGCGGAACGATGCTGCTCCAGGTCACGGCGTCGTAGACATCCACTGGCGGCCTCTTCCCGGTGAGAATCGCTTCGATGAAGTGCTTCAGGACAAAAAAGTCGCCTCCGCCGTGGCCGCAGCGTCTGGCCACCTCGCCCCACTGTTGCCAGTCCGGATGCTCGAACTCCTCGGCGTAGGCCGACAGCGGCTCCCATTTGGCCGCGGTGCCGTCGGGGTGTGTGGGGCTGCGCCGCGCCGACCACCGACGACCCCGAGCCTGACCACCTCCTTGGCTGCCATTGTTGCGCCCTTTCCTTTTCACCGGGCGTTGATCATTCAGACCTCCAGAGGATGCCGAAGAGCGCGAAGCCGCCTCGGCCAGGACCTCATGCCTTGACGAGTTTTTCGATGTTGGTCATGACCTTCCTGAATGCCTCGACGTAGAGGGCCATCAGGTCGAGGCCGTTCGGTGGGTTGATGTTGTAGACGTAGAGATGGGAATCGAGGAAGGCATTTGCGACGGGGAATCTCGCCAGGTCGTAGTCCACCTCTCGCTTGTGGCATCGCCAGGGGCAGCCCCCGCCGTAGCCGATTAGTTTCTGGAAGACGTCCTGGGCTGGGACGCTCTTGCGCTGCCAGAGGCCCACCTGGGCCCCCTCGGCTCTGAGGGCCTCCATCGCCTTGTCGCGAAGGACTCGCGCCGGCACGTCGAGGCCGAGTTCCTCCGGCCTGAAGCCCACGACGTAGTTGTAATAAACCGGCTCGCGATCATCGGGCACGAAGGGCGTCTCGATGCCAGGCACATCGCGCAGGTGCTCGGTGAGGAACTGGCAGTTGCGAATGCGCAGGGAGTTGTAGTGGTCGAGGCGCTTGAGTTGGCTGCGGACGAATGCCTGGGCGAGCATGTCGCCGCGATACATCCAGCCCAGCCCGTGGGCGTTGTATTCTTGTTCCTCGCGCTCGCGGCCCGGGGTGACCAGCTCGCCGAAGTAGTGGGCTTGAGCCGCGCGGCGGTGTATCTCGTCGTCGTCCGTGACGAAAAGCCCGCCCTGGCAGCCGCTGCTCAGGGGCTTCGATGCCTGGGTGCTGAACCCCGCGGCATCCCCCAGCGAGCCGACCACGCGGCCCTTGTAGCGGGCGCCATGGGCCTGGGCGCCGTCCTCGATCACCCCCAGACCGCGCCGCTTCGCAATCGCGATGATCGGGTCCACGTCCGCCGGCATGCCGTGGATGTGGACAGCCATGATGGCCTTGGTGTGTGGGGTGATGGCGTCCTCGATCAGGTCGGGATTGATGCAGAAGGTGCGAGGCTCGATGTCCACGAAGACCGGGATGGCGTTCTGGTGGAGGACTGCGGCGGCGCTGGCCCAGAAGGTGAAGGCGGGGAGAATCACCTCGTCGCCCGGCCCGATGCCCAACCCTGCGACGCACAGGTGGAGCGCCGCGGTGCCGCTGTTGACGGGAATGCAGTGCTTGACGCCGACGTACTCGGCCCATTCCCTGGCGAGGCCCTCGGCCTGGGCGCGCTGCTGGTTGCTCTGGCCGGGGCCGCCGCTCGAGCCCATCGCCTCGAGGACGGCGGCTACGGCCTCGAGGTCTTCTTTCGTGACGTGTGGCCAGGGCTTGATCATCTCGCGCGGCACCGCTGGCTTTCCGCCAAGAAGGGCCAGTTCCTCGGGCATGGCCGTCTCCTCTCTCGGCGCCGATAATATCAAGCGGGCGGGTGGAAATCCACGAAGGACACTAAGGTCACGAAGGCCATGGAGACCTCTCATCCGTGTCCATCGGAGCTCATCTGCAACTACGGAATGCGCACAGACTCGATAGCCTGAGACTATGAAGGAGACCTGCGGAGGGTCTCGAGCGGGGCCGGGGGATGATTGCGGTGCAAGAAGCGTGCCAAAGCCCACACGCCCCGGCGCGCTGCCGTCCCGGGTTTCCTCGGACATATCCCACTGAAACGGGACGCCTGTCAGCGGTGTGCCGGAACCACGACGAAGTTGTCGAACCACGCGGAGACGAGGTGGGCGCGGACGCCAGCAGCCCCGGAGAGGATGGGGCTTTTCTTGTCGGTGTAGTCTATCCGCAGGCCGCGGGCGCGGTCCGAGGAGGGGTGCATGCGGTCGAACCACACTCGTATCCTCGGCCCCTCGACCGCCACGCGCAACATGTTCCACACGTCCGGCCGCACCCTGCAATCCAGCCTCGAGAGGTCGAAGGTGGCCAGGGGCTGCCAATTGTTCTCCATTTTCCCCAGGTAGAGTGTGCGTGTGTCGAAGCCGACGTAGTAGCCGCGCATCTGGTCGTAGCCCGTTCCCGGGTCGTTCACTCGCACGATCAGGCCGGCGTTGCCCTTGCCCCCCGGCTTGAGCATCACGCGAGCCTCGACCACGTAGTCGGTCCACTTCGTCTCGCCCGCGACCATTTTCGCTCCCGACTCAAGCGCCAGGAAGCCGCTGGCGCCGCGCCGGCCGCCGTATGCCTTCCACCCCGGCCGGCTAGGCGCCAGAGGGCCTTCCTGAAAATCGTCGTAGAAGAGGGCGCGGCGCTGGCCTGTGGCGTAGCGGCGGATGGCCTCGGCTTCGGCGAGAGAGACCGGCGTGCAGTCCGGCCACATCAGCCCGCACCACGGGACCGTCGGCTCCGGCGAGCCGGGCTTGTCCACCCAGTGCCAGCGGCAGTTCGAGTTGCCGACCATCAGTTCCCAGCACAGGAAGACGCCCGGGGTGGACTTTCCCGCGGCGCGGCGGCCCTCGAGCCAGTGGATCACCTCACAGGGCTCGCCGTGGCTGGGTCGTGGCGCGTACCAGCGGGCGCCGGCCTCGGTGAAGACCGTGCCCTTGGCAGGATTCGCCTCGGCCAGGCGATCCCAGGCTCGCGGCGCCCAGTGGTAGATGTGGGCATCCACGATGTCGGAGATTTCGGTGTCGCTCCAGCCGCCCTTGGAGCGGTCGAAGTGGCAGTTCAGGACGGGCTGGGTTGGCTCGAGTTCCTTGGCCCAACGATAGCCCGCCTCGGCAAGGCGGCGGCTGTAGGCAGAGCCACGGGCCGGCTCGTTGAAGATTTCCCAGAAGAGGACACGTTTGTCCCCGCGATGGGCCTTGATGGTCTCCTGGACGTAGGGCTTGAATTTCGCGAGGTCGTCGGGGTCGCGGTCGCGGTGCTGTGGGCATTGCGCCCAGCGGCCGTTGTGGAAGCCCTTGATGGGGGTGGTCGGCCTGTCGAGGTAGATGCCGTCGGGGCGGTGGCAGTCGTCGAAGAAGACGAAGCCCGGCCTGATCCC
>CAYYCI010000055.1:4300-12497 GCA_964470215.1 uncultured Planctomycetota bacterium | reverse complement strand
GGAACCGCACGGCGCCCGGTGGCCCAGAGTGTGGCCTCCCCCCAGCGGGGGGACGGGAGGGGGGTGACGGAATCCCTGTGGCTCAGGGATGACATTTTCCCTCTGGCATGACATTCCAAATTCCCACGCCGGCGTGATTCTCGATTGTGAGTTCAAGTCTTCCCCGTGGCCGTGGAAGGGATTGCGGGCCCTGCTCGGGGCCAGAGCGTGGTCGAACGTGATCGTTTGACAACGCCTGGGCGATGCGATAGGTTTCATCCTTCAGCAGTGGCGACGCCACTAGAAGGAGGAGTTTGCGATGTGCAGTCGGCGATGCCCTCTGAGCGTGACGCGGCGTGGTTTCCTTGCGGCGTCTTCGGCAGCGCTGGCCGCTCCGACCCTCGGTCGCGCCTCGCAGCAGTTGTTGCCACTGGCGACGCCGAAGGGCCCGGGGTCGCGATGTCGTCCGATCGTGCGCGGGTGTTTCGTTCGTCGCAAGGGCAACTACGGCATGTGGTGGCCGGGGGCGGTTTACGACGGCGAGGCGGCGCGGAAGCGCTACCTCGGGTTGGCCACCGCCACGGCCGAAGAACTCGGCATCCAACTGGACCTCACGCCTACCCCTCTCTACAGCCGTCAGGAGGCCGAGGCGTGGCTTGCGAAGGCCACCGAGGCCAAGCCCGACGGCCTGTTCGTCGTTCTCCTGGACCGTCAGCAACACGCCTGGCCGACCGCCAACAAGGCAATCGCCACAGGAATCCCGACGGTCGTCTTCTCGCCGGTCGGCACCTCGTTCACAACCAACACCTCGGCGCCCTCGAGGAAGCAGGGATGCTTCATCGCCTCGACGAATGACTTCAACGAGGCGCGCTACGGTCTGAAGATGCTTGCCGCCTGGGTCAAGCTGCGCGCCACCCGGTGCCTTGTCATCAGGGGCTCCAAGGAGACCGAAACGACGCTCAAGCACCTCGGCATCACCCTTCATCACATCCCCGCGAGGGTCTTCATCGAGGAGTACCGCAAGACCGAGGTCAATGATCAGGTCGAGGCGATGGCCGACTACTACCTGAGCCACGGCCGCAAGGTCGTCGGCCCGAGCCGCCAGGACGTGCTCAACGGGGCGAAGTCCTACCTGGTGGCGAGCCGCCTCCTCGAGCGCCACGAGGCCGACGCTATAACGATGGACTGCCTGGGGGCGCTCGGGCGGACGAAGATCAGCCTGCCGTGTCTGGCCTGGTCGAGGATGAACGACGAGGGCATCCCCGCCGCGTGCGAGGCCGACATCGGGGCCGTCGCCACCCACTGCATCGTTCAGTATCTCTTCGACAGGCCCGGCTTCCAGCAGGACCCGGTGGCCGAAACCGCCCGCCAGGCGATCATCGGCGCCCATTGCACCTGCGCCACCCGACTGCGCGGTTTCGACCAACCGCCCGAACCATTCGACATTGTCCACCACCACGGTATGCGCGACGCCACAACGAGGACGCTCTGGAAACCCGGCCAGCGCGTCACCAGCGCCGACGTCGCCTTCGGCCGCAAGGGTGGGAAAGTGAGCATGCTCATCTCGGCAGGGACGGTTCTCGAGAACGTCTCCGTCCCACCCGCGGGGGGGTGCGTCGTCTCGGTGATGGTCAAGTTCGACGGCGTCGAGGACGTCCTCGCCTACCCCGGCTTCCACCAGATCTTCTTCTACGGCGACTTCAAGCGCCGTCTCGTCCAGTTCTGTCGCCTGGTGGGGATTGAGCCGGTTGTTGTGTGAGGAGCGCCGCAGGCACGTCGTTCTGCGCTCCATCGGGCCTTCGGGCGCGAGCGCGTTCGCTCTTAGGATCCCTGGTAGTCAAGTGGGAGAGGCCGCTGCGAGGGTAGCCCAATGTTGCGCGTGGGACAAAAAGAGATTGACGCAATCGCCAGGGTGCTCCTGAGCGGAAAGGTGTTCCGCTACGACATCGGGGGCGAATGCGGGCGCTTCGAGCGACGATTCGCTCGCTATCTCGGGGTCAAACACGCCACGCTATGCTCGAGCGGCACCGCGGCCCTGACCGCTGCACTGGTCGGCGTGGGGGTCGGGCCGGGGGAGGAGGTCCTCGTCCCCGCTTGCACATACATGGCAACGGCAATCTCTGTCCTGGCCGCGGGGGCAATCCCGGTGGTCGTGGACATTGACGAGTCGCTCGGCATGGACCCCGAGGCGGCCGAGGACGCGATCGGGCCGAGGACCCGGGCCATCGTGCCCGTCCACATGTGGGGTCTGCCGTGCGACATGGCCCCTCTGATGGGAGTCGCGCGTCGCCACAAGGTCCTCGTGGTCGAGGACGTGTCCCAGGCCGTCGGGGGCGGCTATCGCGGCCGGAAACTCGGCTCGTTCGGCCGCGCCGCAGGCTTCAGTTTCAACTACTACAAGAACATCACCTGCGGCGAGGGCGGCGCGGTGGTGACCAAGACCAAGCGCGCCGCTCAGCGCGCCTGGTGCATGATCGATTGCTGTCGGTTCTATTGGAAGGGCCACGAGAAGGCATTCACGCCGTTCGTGGCAAACGGCTCGCGCGCTTCCGAGCTCGAGGGCGCCATGCTCAACGCCCAACTCGACCGCCTCGACGGAATGCTCCGGGCCACCCGACGCCAGAAGAAACGCATCCTGCGCGAGACCGCCGCCACCGGCCTTCGTCCCATCAAGGCCAACAGTCTCGATGACGAATGCGGGACCCACGTGATGTTCATCCTCCCCACGAACGAGAAGGCCGAGGAGTTCGCGCGTCTGGCCGGCGGCCACATCGCCGGGAAGACCGGCCGCCACGTCTACACCGACTGGGACCCGATCATCGCCCGTCAGGGTGCACACCACCCGGCCCTCAACCCCTTCGAACTGCCAGAGAACAAGGGCTGCCGCGTGGACTTCTCTCCGGAGCGCTGCCGCCGCTCGCTCGACATCCTCAACCGCACGGTCATTTTCGCGACCCATCCCGATCGCCGCCGTGCCGAGGTGACCGCGCTGATCCGCAAGATCCGCTCAGCCGCCAAGGCCGTCCTCGGGGACACCGGAGAGGCTCAGCAATGAGCCAGCGGGACGATCGCTGGAAGGCGATGAGGTTCGAGCGCCCGGAGTTCATTCCCGTGGGGGTGGGCATCTTGCCGGCGGCCTGGAAGCTCTACCGCGAGCGCCTCGACGAACTGTGCGCCCGCCATCCCGCAATCTTCGGCGCGGTCGAGGTCGGCAAGCGCGACTACGACGCCATGCGCGAGGATTACCGCCCCGGACGACACACCGACCCCTGGGGCTACGTGTGGGAGAACGTGGCCGAGGGCATGGACAGCTACGTCAAGGTCCACAACGTCCCAACAAGGGCCGACGTCCACAGGCTCAAGGCCCCGGAGGTCCACGACGGCATCCCACACGGATTCATGTTCCAGCGACTCTATTACCTTCGCGGTTTCGAGGAGTTGATGCTCGACTTTGCCGAGGAGCCGCCCGAACTCCAGATGCTCATTGACATCGTCCTGAACTACAACCTCCGCGAGTTGGAACACAAGATCGCACAACTCGGCCCGGGGCCGCGGATTCAGTATTTCGGGGACGATCTGGGGATGCAGGACCGCCTGCCGATAAGCCCCGGGAAGTGGCGCAAGTATCTCAAACCCTGCTACGCCCGCCTCTACCACCGCTGCCACGAGGTCGGTTGGGCCGTCTACATGCACTCCGACGGCCACATCCTCGAGGTTATCCTCGACCTGAAGGAGTGCGGCGTGGACGTGATCAATCCCCAGGTGAGGGCAAACGGCCTGGAGGCGCTGGCACGGGTGTGTAAGGGCAGGATTTGCGTTGACCTCGACCTCGACCGCCAGATGTTCCCATTCTGCACGCCAGAAGAGATAGATGCACATATCCGCGAGGCCGTCGAGACCCTCGGTTCCCCGGAGGGGGGCCTGTGGCTGAAGGCCGAGATCGGGCCGGACGTGCCGCTCGAGAATATCAAGGCCATCTTCACCGCGCTGGAGAAATACCGCGCCTTTTTCCGTTGACCTCGCAAGGGGAGACCACGTCGCCTCTCCCGGCGGCGGGCCGAGCGGGACGTCTCGGCCCGCCGGAGAACGCGTCGCGCGCAGGCTCCGCCCATAAGTTGACATCAGCACGGCGCTTCGATATCTTCTCTCGCGCGAGGGCGTCGGATTCCTTTCGGGACCGCCTCTCTCGCTCGCTGGCATGGAGAGCCGCTTGGGTAAATTGCTCCCCATTTGAACCCTCGTGCTGGCGCCTTGCGCGGCATTCGCGGCCCGAGGCGAGGAGATAGGGCGAAAAGAAAGACCCATGTCGAGGGCCTTCCCTGCGAAAATCCCAACCACCAAACCGACCGACATCCCGCTCAGCGTCGCCACACACCTTCTTCCAGCCCGTCATGGCCCTACCACCGCACCTGCGGAAACGCTACAGCGCGGAAAACGGGAGGATCGCCCGGGACACCATCCCGGGAGGCGTGAAGTGAGGCCACAACGATGATCGGAACAAGACTCCGCCCCTGCTTTTGCGACCCGGTGGTTCTCGCTCTTGTCTTTTGCGGACTCGCCGCCCGGGCCGACGAGGCTGCCCTCGCCAGAGCGGTCCTCGAGGCGTCCGGGGTCAAGGGCGGGCTGGTCGTCCATCTCGGCTGTGGGGATGGCCGCCTGACCGCCGCGCTCCACGCCTCCGACGCCTACCTCGTCCACGGCCTCGATGCGGACCCGACCAACGTCGAGAAGGCACGCCAGCATTTCCTTTCCCTCGGCCTTCTTGGCAAGGTGAGCGCCGACACACACTCGGGCCGGCGGTTGCCATACGTGGACAACCTCGTGCGGCTCCTCGTGGTGAGCCGCCCGGTGGCGCGGGGCGAGTGGCCGGAGTTGGTCCGGGTGCTCGCTCCGGGCGGGGTGGCGATGGCCCGCGGCGCGCGAGGGCACGAGGCGGCGGGCCTGAGGGGCGTCGTGGCGAAGGAAGTCCGCCTCGGCGACGAGGTTTGGCTCGCGGTGACGAAAAAATGGCCAGAGGACATTGACCAGTGGACCCACTACCTCCACGACGCCTCCGGGAACGCCGTCGCCCGCGACAGGCGGGTGGCAACCCCGCGGCGCATCCAGTGGCTGGCCGGGCCGAAGCGCACCCGCGACCACGACGCGCTGGCCAGCATGAGCGCCATGACGACGAGCAACGGGCGGCTCTTCTACATCATTGACGAGGGACCAACCTCGCTCACGCACCGCCCGCCGCGCTGGCGGCTGGTGGCCCGCGATGCCTTCAGCGGGGTGCTCCTGTGGAAGCGCGAGGTCCCCGACTGGGTCACCCACCTCTTCTACTTCCGCTCCGGCCCGGCCCAGTTGACCAGGCGGCTGGTCTCGGTCGGCGACCGGGTTTATGTGACATTGGGCCTCACGGCGCCGGTCTCGATGCTCGATGCCGCGACGGGGCAGACCCTGCTGACCTATCCCGACTCGGAGAAGGCCGAGGAGATCGTCTGGCACGATGGGCGCCTGCTCGTCGCCATCGGCGACATGAGCATCTACGACGACGAAGCCCCCAAGGTTTTCGGCTACTGGGAACTGAGCGTCAATGCGAAGCCCCGGGTGCGGAAGGCCATCGTGGCCTACGAGGCCGCCAGCGGCGAGGTGCTCTGGCGGAAGGACGAGCCATCGCTGGCCTACCTCGCCCCGCTCTCACTGTGTGCGAAGGGCCGTAGGGTCTATTACCTCGACAACCAGTTCCTCCACTGCCTCGACCTGGGAAGCGGGCGGGAGGAGTGGAAGGCGCCGTTCCCGACCTCGGGGCTGTTCCTGCGCAACTACGCACCCACCGTCGTCGCGACCGACGATGTGGTCCTGTGCCTGGACTGGCGACGCCTTTGCGCCTTCTCGACCGCCAACGGCAGGAAACTGTGGGAGCAGAAGGGCGCGATGGGCTTCGCTTCGCCCGCCGACCTCTTCGTCGTCGGGGACCTCGCATGGGTCAACCCGATGACCGCCGCCATCTGGCGCGAGACACGGCGCACGAGGGACGGCAAGGCCATCACCGGCATCCCCATCCCGCGCCAGAACTTCGTCGCCGGCGGCAAGGATATCTGCGCCATAGACATTCGCACCGGCGAGATCAAGAAGAGCCTCCCGCGGGCGCAGGTCCTCCCAGGCGGCCACCACGCCCGTTGCCACCGCAGCAAGGCCACCGAGCGCTTCATGGTCTGTAGCAGGCGGGCGCTGGAGTTCGTGGACCTGGCCGACGGCAACCACGTCAACAACTGGTGGGTGCGGGGGGTCTGCCAGTACGGCGTCCTTCCCGCCAACGGCTTCATCTACGTGCCGCCGGACCCCTGCCAGTGTTTCAACCTGATCAAGGTCAACTGGCTGCTTGCGCTCTCCGCCGGAAACTCCCTCGATGGCGTGAAGACCGCGCCGGCCATCGAGCGCGGGCCGGCCTACCCGGGCAAGCGGGAAGCATCCGCCAGGACCACCCCGCCGGAACTCCCCCCACAGCGCGTCTGGCAGCCGCCAGTGAAGACCGGAAAGGCCGACGAGTGGCCGACGTATCGCGGCGACATCACCCGCAGCGGCTCGACGACTACCCCCGTGGGGACGAAACTGGCGCCCGCGTGGCGCACCCGCCTGGGCGCGAAAATCACCGCTCCGGTCGTCGCGGAGGGCAAGGTCTTCGTCGGCCGCGACGACGCCCCGCTGGTCACCTGCCTCGACGCCTCGACGGGGAAGGTCATCTGGCGATTCGTCGCTGGGGGGCGGGTGGATTCGCCGCCGACCATTGCCGATGGCCTCTGCGTCTTCGGATGTGGCGATGGTTCGGTCTATTGCCTCCGCGCCGACGACGGCCGCCTGGTCTGGCGGTTCAAGGTGTCGGCGACCGATGCGCGGGTAGTGAGCCGAAATCGCCTCGAGTCGGTCTGGCCCATCCACGGCAGCGTGTTGGTTCTCGACGGGTTGGTCTATTTCGCGGCGGGGCGCTCGTCGTATCTCGATGGCGGGATTCGCCTTTTCGGCCTCGACCTGGCCACCGGCGAGAAGACCTGCGAGGCCACCGTGTGGGCGAAGCCGGTCGAGCCCGGCAAGTCGGGCGCCCGAGGCGTCGGCGCATTGCCCGACGTCCTGGTCTCCGACGGCCGCACAATCAACATGCGCCAGGTGCAGTTCGACCGCAGCCTGAGGCTCTGCGACCGGGCGCAATTGCGCACCATCGTGGCCAACACCGGCCTGCTCGACGACACCTGGTTCCACCGCCAGAACTGGCTGCTCGGCGGGCCTATCAGGGTCAACGCCCATGCCCATCCTGGCAGCCTCCGCTCCAAGCCCTCTAATCCGAACGTCCTCGGCATGGGGAAACTGATCGCCTTCGACCCCGACTGCGCCTTCGCCGTCCAGAACCCCTATTCGTGGCTCAAGACCACCGGCGGCGTCCACCGCACCTACCACGAGGGCCACTTCCACCAGAAGTACTCGCGCTACAAGGCCGAGTTCTTCCCCGTGGGGACCCAGATTTGCGCGTGGCGGAACGAGCGGCCGAAGGCGCCTCCTGGTTTGCGGCGCGCCAGGCGCGGCGGACCGCCCTCTTCCGCCAGCCGCTTCTGGGCACTCCGTAGCAAACTCCAGACCCGGGCGATGGTCCTCGCGCGCGACACCCTCTTCATGGCCGGCTGGCTCGATGCCGTGGCGATTCAGGAGAGGACCGGCCGGCCGCTCGACCCGAAGAACCCGGCCCCGAGGCCGAGCGTCCTGCGCGCGGTCTCGACCGCCGATGGCAAGACCCTGGCCGAGCGGAAACTCGACTGCGAGCCGGTCTTCGACGGCATGGCCGCGGCCTACGGCAGGCTTTTCGTCTCGCTGAAGAATGGCTCGGTGCTTTGCCTCGGCGAGAAGGAATGACGAGCGAACACGTGGAGCGAAGGAGAATCCTGAGTTGTAGGCGGGCCGTCCCGGCCCGCGATTGCCGGAAGCCGGGCACAGATGCCCCGCCCACAAACCGGTCCTGGGGTTGGTGGCACAGGCTTTCCAGCCTGTGCGGGACGCCCGTGATTGGCCTCGAGGTGGACCCGGGCGCGGGGGCTTTGGCACGCTGCGCCTTTTTTCAGGCTTCCTCATAGATGGTCGACGCGGGGCGAGACGCCCCGCCTACAGGAGAGGAGGACGTGAAGGACAATGCCAAGTTGTAGGCGGGCCGTCCCGGCCCGCGATTGCCGGAAGCCGGGCACAGATGCCC
>CAYYCI010000055.1:0-4200 GCA_964470215.1 uncultured Planctomycetota bacterium | reverse complement strand
CGCCCACAAACCGGTCCTGGGGTTGGTGGCACAGGCTTTCCAGCCTGTGCGCCAGGCCCCGGCAAGCAAGTAGCATTCTTGGTCGGGCCACAGGAGAGAAAAGAAACAAATGTTGAAGAGAAACTCGACCCTGGTCGTCTGCATCGTTTCGATTGTGGCGTCGAGCCTGGGGCAGGGGATCAAGATTCCCGAAGGCCCGTTCGAGGCGACGTGGGAGTCGCTGTCGAGGCACGAGGCCGCGCCGAAGTGGTTCCGCGACGCCAAGTTCGGCATCTACTTCCACTGGGGCGTCTACTCCGTGCCCGCCTTCGGCAACGAGTGGTACCCTCGCTGGATGTACACGAAGGGCCGCTCCATCTACAAGCACCACGTCGAGACCTACGGCCCGCCGGAGAAGTTCGGCTACCACGACTTCATCCCCATGTTCAAGGCCGAACATTTCGACCCCGACGCCTGGGCGGAACTTTTCGTGAAGGCCGGGGCGCGCTACGCCGGGCCCGTGGCCGAACACCACGACGGCTTCTCGATGTGGGCGAGCAAGGTCAATCCCTGGAACGCGGCGGCGATGGGACCGAGGCGCGACATCGTCGGGGAACTCGAGCGGGCCATCCGCAAGCGCGGGATGAGGTTCGTCGCCACCTTCCACCACGCCCACAACCGCGGCCACTACCCGCGCGTGAAAGGCTGGCCGACCGCCTCGACCGACCCGAAACTGCGAATCCTCTACGGCAACCTGCCCGACAAGCAATACTACGACCTGTGGCTGGCGAAACTCGTCGAGGTCGTTGACGCTTACAGGCCCGACATCGTCTGGTTCGACTCCTGGCTCAACACCATCCCGGAGAAATACCGCCTGGCCTTCCTGGCCTACTACTTCAACCGCGCCCACCAATGGGGCAAGGCGGTCGTGGTCACCAGGAAGCAGAACGACCTGCCCCTGAGCCTCTCGGTCGAGGACTTCGAGAAGGGGAGAGCGAACCGCCTGACCAGGAACGTCTGGCTGACCGACGACACGATAAGCCGCGGCAGTTGGTGCTACACGACCAACCTGCGGATCAAGACGACCGCCGAGGTCCTCCACTCCCTCATTGACATCATAAGCAAGAACGGTTGCCTGCTGCTGAACATCAGCCCGAAGGCCGACGGGACGATCCCGCAGGACCAGCGCGAGGTGCTCCTTGGGATTGGCGAGTGGCTCGCTTGTTGCGGCGAGGCCGTTTACGAGACTAGGCCGTGGGTCGTCTTCGGCGAGGGCCCCACCCGGCTCAAGAAGGGCGGCCACTTCGTCCGCTCGGTCCGATACACGGACAAGGACGTCCGCTTCTCGACCCGCGGCGACACCCTCTACGCCATCTTCCTGGGCATCCCGAAGGGAAAGGCGACCATTGCGTCGCTCGCGACCAACTCCGGCCTCTGCGGCGGCAAGGTCCAGAAGGTCACCCTCCTCGGCTCCGACCGCTCGCTGGGCTTCACCCGGGACGCCGAGGGGCTCCACGTCGAGTTCCCCCGGGAAGTCCCCTGCAAACACGCCGTGGCCATCCGCATCGAGGGCCTGAAGATCGAGGGCTTCAAGCCCGACCTGTCGGCCAGGTTCAAGGACGGCAAACTGGTCCTCGAGGCGGCCGACGCCGAACTCCACGGCCCGGGCATCCACACGGAGAGCAAAGACGCGGGGAGGACGAGCATCGGTTTCTGGGACGACCCGAGCGCCTACCCTGCCTGGGAAGCGACCTTCCCCACGAAAGGCGCCTATCGGGTCGTCGCCCGCATAGCCGCCAGGGCCCCCAGCCGTTTCACCGTCGCGGTCGGCCGCGACACCCTCGCCTGCCAGGTCGAGGCGACGGGGGACTGGGACAAGTTCCGCGACTTCACCCTCGGGAAGATCGAGGTCTCCGAACCAGGCAAGAAGACCATCAAGGTCCTCCCCGACAAGAAAGCCTGGAAAGCGATCAACCTGTCAACACTTCAGTTCATCGCCGAGTGAGCCAAAGATAGGAGAAGCCGGTGGGTTCAAACACGATGTCCTCTGGCGGGCGTTTCCAGCCCACACTCGCCTCGCTGCTCGACTACGAGTGTCCGCGATGGTTCCGCGATGCCAAGTTCGGCATCTACCTCCACTGGGGCGTTTACTCGGTGGCCGAGCGGGGCGAGTGGTACGCACGCAACCTCTACCTGGAGGGCCATCCCGACTATCTCTACCACCTCGAACACTACGGCCACCCGTCGAGGTTCGGCTACAAGGACTTCATCCCCCTCTGGAAGGCCGAGCGGTGGGACCCCGACGGCCTGCTCGACCTCTTCAAACGCGCGGGCGCGAAGTACTTCACCCCATGCGCCGTCCACCACGACAACTTCGACCTCTGGAACTCGAAACACCACGACTGGAACTCCGTCAAAATGGGCCCGAAGAAGGACATCACGGGCCTCTGGCGCGAGGCCACGCTGAAGGCCGGCCTGCGATTCGGTGTGACCACCCACCTCGCACGAAGCTACAGTTGGTTCAACACCAGCAAGGGCGCCGACCGCTCCGGGCCGCTGAAAGGAGTGCCCTACGACGGCAACGACCCCGAATACCGCGACTTCTACCACGAACCCCACCCCGACATTGACCGTCGCCAGCCGGCCAACCCGCCGGCCAGTTGGCGCAGGCTCTGGGCCGCGCGGATCAAGGACCTCGTCGAGAACTACCACCCCGACCACCTCTACTTCGACGGCTCCATCCCCTTCAGGGGCGAGGACCGGGGTCGGACGGGCATGGAGGTCATCGCCCACTTCTACAACCACAACATCGAGGTCAACGGCTCGCTCGAGGGCGTGATGTGTATCAAGCGCCGCGAGGGCGGCACCCACGGCGTCTACCACCCCGGCGTGGCCACGCTCGACATCGAGCGCCGCCGCTCCGAGGAAATCCTCCCCGACCCCTGGCAGACCGACACCTCGATCGGCCCGTGGGGCTACCGCGCGGGAGCCGTCTATCGCCCAGTCGGGGAACTCATCCACGAACTCGTGGATATCGTCAGCAAGAACGGCAACGTCCTGCTCAACGTCCCGCCGAAGGCCGACGGCACCCTCGACGACGAGACGGTCGCAAGGCTGCGAGGCATAGGCGAGTGGCTCGCAATCAACGGCGAGGCAATCTACGGCACCAGACCCTGGCTCTGGCACGCCGACGGCGACGTCCGCTTCACCCGCAAGAACGGCGTCCTCTACGCCATCGCGCTCTCGTGGCCGGAGCCCGGGCGGGTTCTGAGCATCCGCTCCCTGGCGCGGACGAATGGCATTGCCCCCATCGGGCGGATCACCCTCCTCGGCGGCCAGACCGACCTGCGCTGGGGCCACGACCAGGAGATGCTCCGCATCGTCATCCCGGAGCGGCTACCGTCCCCCCACGCCATCGCATTCCGCATCGAGTTCGAGTAGCCCAGTCCGCGTCTGTCCGTGTTGGTCCGTGCCCGTCGGTGTTTCTATTGACACGCCCGGGAGACGTCGGGGTCCGGGCTGGCCCCGGGCATGTCCATCCGCGGCCGTCGCTTCAACTCCTCGAGGACGGGGGTGAAAGTGGCGAGGATGGCCTGGTAGTCGGGGTCCTCGGTGCTGGTGAAGACCGGCCTGCCGCATTTCTCGGCCCCGCCGGCGGCCTTCGCCAACGGCGCGAGGAGGAAGTTGTTGAGTTCCGGGTGGGTGATCCGCGTCCAGACCCGCCTGGGAATCCTGCCCCCACGATGACACTGAGAGCAACGCCGGCGGGCGACGTCGGCTAGCACCTTGTCGAGGTTCGGCGGGTAGAGGCGCCGGCAGCCCTGTTTCTCCGGATAGGCCGTTTCGCTCGTGCCGTAGTAGGGCACGTCGAGGTCGATCCAGGCGAGGATTCGTCGCCGCTCGGCCTCGGTCAGTTCGACCCGCGGCTTGCCCTCGGCGTCGGGATGGCCGCTGAGGACGACCTCGGCCAGTTTGCTCCGCAGCGAGCCCCACGTCTTCGGCGCGATCCTCAAGATGTTCTGCTCGTGGCCGTTGTAGGTGGGTATCCAGTTGACGTAGGGGCTGCCCTCGCGGCCCTGCCTCTCGCGGGCGAGCACGTCGTAGGAGACGTTGAAGAAGTCGGTCTTGTCGCCGGTCAGGTCAATCCCCTTCGGGGCCTCGAGTGGGTTGTGGCAGCGGGTGCAGTGCTTGTCGAGGACGGGCTGGACGATCCGCGAGTAG